>NZ_JBKIWR010000019.1:0-40934 GCF_046599595.1 Trueperella sp. LYQ143
CCCCCCCCCCCCCACCCCTGATAGCTCACGCAGGATGATAGGGGAGATCAGGAACTGAGGGGGCGTATTCCCTCTTATGCCTCCCATTACTTTCCGCATACCATCGGGAAAACGATTCCCACCGGAAGATCTGTACATCTGTGAGCGGGATTTATACGTTTACTCGTGGAATCTATACGTCTGTGACCGGGATATATACATCTTGAGCGGGATCTATACGATCTGCGCGCGGATTCACACCTGCAACCGGAAGACCTATATATCTGCGCGCAGATCACCTTTCATGCATACGCACAGATCGGCCCTAGCTCATCGCTATATCTGAGCTAGGGCCGATCTCGATCCTTATTGGGTAAACGGAGTCGTAGTCAGGACCTCAAAGGTGTAGATGCCCTGATCTCGATGTTGGCGCACCATACACCAAGCCAGACAGGAGAAAACCTCTTGCGTTGGCAGGGTGATATTTCGGGTACGTCGGCACTCAGACATTGCAGATATCACACAGTCATCTGCGCCTTGCCCGATTCCGTATGCGAGGGTGAGGTGGGAAGCAAAAGGGGCCGGATAACAGACGGCATCGCTTCCTAGGACCTCGTGAGCACAGGCATTCGTCGCTGCGATGAGCTCATCCCATCTAGGAATATCACAGTGCATGATGGCTGAATGGTTAGCACATATAGGATCGTGCCAGCGCCCAGAGAGAACTGGCAGTGCCCGAATATGAGAATTATTGGCCAGTTCAGGGAGCAGCTCGCGCAAGCTCGCGTCGTCGGCCTGTTTGAACCGAGCAACCGTGAGGTGGAGGGCCTCCTCGGGTTGCGGGGCGAGATAATCGAGGCCGACAAAAGCATCGCGGTACTTGAATATCTCGCGGCGGCTGGTCGGCTCTGGGATGAGATATGCGTGGAGCTGCCCAGCCGCCACAAGCTCGTCATCCGTCGTCGTTGCAAAGAAATCTTCCATTGTTCTCTGACCTGACCTACACGCGAGCATTCGGGTCGTCATACGTGCCATAGAACACGCGGTTGCCAAAGCGATCACGCCAGCCGTTATCCGCTAACTGATCGACCTCAGCAATTGAGCGCCCTTTCGTTTCCGGAGCGAGGAAGAAGGAAATAATCATTCCGATAATGGCGACGCCAGCAAATAGCCAGGTGGCCTTATTCATTCCCCAATTGGTGACGAGGAGTGGGAATACCAGCACGCCAAGGATAGATCCGATGCGGGAAACCGATCCGGCGAAGCCAACTCCAGTACCGCGCAATCGCGTGGGGAACATTTCATTGGGGTAGACCATGTTCAACACTCCCGGACCAAGGTTTGCAGCCAGAATCGTCACGGAAAGCATGATGATAAGGGGAACCAATGGCGGTTTCGTCCACAAGGCGAGGGTGACGAGCGCGATAATCATCAGGGCGAAGCAAGAGAGGATCTGCTTGCGTCGGCCAAAACGCTCAACGGTAAACATGCCAAGACCAGCGCCGACAACTCCGAGGAACGCAATTAATGCCGCTCCGAGGAAGGCAAGGTGCGGTCGGCCTTCAGTGAAGGGCGTCAAGATAGTGGGCGTGTACATTTGAATCCCGTAGAAAGACACGCCGAAAGCGAACCAGAAACTTGAACAGAAAATAGTTGCGCGCAGGGATTGCGGGCTAAACAGATCAACCCACCGGCCTTTAGCCTGGGCAACAGTGTCAGCGGTGGACATGGTGAAATCGTGTTCGCGTTTGACTTCGCGTTCGATACGTTTTGCTTCTGCCGCGCGTCCTTGGGCGCGCAACCAGCGTGGAGATTCGGGAACAGAATGGCGTAAGACGATGACGACGGCAGCAATAACAGCACCAAGGAAAAGCATCCAGCGCCAGGCCTGATCGCCGACGTTAAAGAGCGCGATACCAGCCAGATATGCTGTGAAGGAGCCTAATTGCCACAGCAGGGACATAAAGATAATCATGCGCCCGCGGCGGAATGGCGCAGTAAATTCCGCCGTCATTGAGGAACTGATGGGGTAATCTGCGCCGATGAAGATTCCGAGGGCGAAACGAGTGAAGATAAGCTGCCAGACGTTTTGGGTGAGTGCGGCTAGCAGTGCGAATACTACAAAGCCGACGAGATCAAACATGTACATTTTACGTCGGCCAAATTTATCGACCAACATTCCACCGCACATCATGCCGAAGAACATGCCGATGACGACGGAGGAAGCAATAATTCCAGAGATAAGTGGGCTAGTAATATCCCATGATTTTTTGAGGCCGGGTAGTGCAACGGCGATGACAGAGACGTCAAATCCGTCAATGAACATGCCGGCACCGGCAAGCACGGATATTTTGTGTTGGAAGCGTCGTGACGCTGGTGATTCATTCACATTAGATATTTGTGCCATACACCACATCCTATGCTTGGTGGAACTGTTGGTCAAAGTTTGATTGGGGCAAAAGAAGAGAAGGGAAAGGGTAAAAGATCGCGAAAGCAGCAAAGATAAGGGAAGCAAGAGCTCCTGAGCGGCCCTCTAGCAGAGAAAAAATAAATGAGAGAGTTTTTATGCGCCGATGAGAGCTAACTAAGCCAGCGGCTGATGAATCGATAAAAATCATCGGTGATCGCGCACTAATGAATATTTCCCCTCCCGACGGGAAACGCCAATGAGATCCTGCCTTGTGGAAGCCTTAGGCGGCGGGGAAGAGAGGGAGAAAGCCGTGAGAAACCCGCTAATGGAAACCAGCTAGGGAAGCTAGGGAATAGACTCGATATGGTATTCCACGGTCACAGCGCTATGCGATAGACGAATAATGCTGTTTAGGCAGGCGGATTATTCGGTAGCGAGATGAGCTTGCCCCTCAAATAAAAGAACGATTCTGGCTAGCTAATAGGCAATGTGACCAGCGAAAAAGGGAACATAGCAGGCACTGTGGGGCATGTTCGCTATCGCTGTGGCTTCTAGTACTGCCAGGGTTTTGCGCTACTCCACTGATTCGGTAATACGCGGCTACCGTCATGGCTACGGGCTTCTGTGCAAAAACGCATATCATGCGATTCGCGAGTAATGAAGAGCCGGAGTAATTCAGCGCAGACGGCAGCGTCATGGATAGCTCGATGTGTCGGCTGTACTTGCAACCCTAAACGTTGAGCCAAACCGGCAAGGGAATGTGATCCTGGCGGGCAGTATATCCGTGATTGATCGAGAGTACATACGCTATGTGCAGCCTCAATCCGTTCACCACGTTCAGTGCGGCATAATTCGGCATTAATAAATTCCCGGTCGAAGCGCGCATTGTGCGCAACAAAACGACGCCCGTCCAATGCCTGGCAGACTTCCTCGGCAATATCGCCGAAGGTGGGGGCTTGTGCAACGTCAGCGTCGGATAAACCGTGAATGTGGCTGGCCTGTATTGGGATCTGCGGGTTAATAAGGCTGTGAAATTGGGCGGTTTCCCGTAACTGTGAGTCCAATTGAAGAATGGCGATTTCGATGATTCGGTCCTGTTGTGGGGATAGCCCGGTCGTCTCAACATCGACAACAGCAAACCCGTAAGAACACATATCCTTACTCTCTCACATTGCAATCATTTTGCCCCACGCGAAAGATAGTGAGATGAAGCAGACGAGAATCGATATTCATGCTTATATCTACTATGTGAATGCAGTAGTAGAGACTCCACAGTTGACAGCAACAGATCGATGCGACGCCTGCCATGCCCAAGCGTATGTGCGCGTCGAACTGGCTAGTGGCGAACTATTTTTCTGCGCCCACCATGCGCGCGAGCACCGAGCATCGCTGGAAAAGGTCGCCATTCGCATTATTGATGAAACTGGGCGTATTGACGCTGAATAGGGCACTATTGGTGTTTATTGGCGATAAGTAATTGTATTGTTGCCGCCAATTTCAGGCATATTGCTCTGCTGAGATTCGGTGATATTGACGCCCGTGTTAGCTGCTCAATCAGGCGTCTTGCCCCAAGGGAGCACGAGATAGTTTTAGCCCAGTTTTAGCCGCGACGCGACATCAATCCATATCGAGTAGCCGAAGTAACTGCATCGGAATCAGATATCGAAGTCGGTGAACTCGGATCGCATTACTAAACTGACGCGAGCTATCCCAGTGCCGCATGCTCGCTCGCGAGCCAGCCCGACGCCTGCGATACGTGCCGCGATATGCGTTGCGTATCTGATTTGTTTACCTGCGGTAAAGCGGCGGAGGTGATATAGCCAGGGGTAACGTGTGATATTTGTCCACACCACGAGTGGCTTCTCATTGGGAAGAAAACTCCCCGATTAAGATGTGCTCGTGTCATCAGTAGATAATCAGCAATACACCGCTCGGCATCTTTCTGTTCTTGAAGGTCTAGAAGCGGTACGCAAGCGTCCTGGTATGTATATCGGCTCAACTGACTCGCGTGGCCTTATGCATTGCTTGTGGGAGATTATCGATAACAGTGTTGATGAGGCAACAGAGGGGTACGCACGGCATATCGGCGTCGTGTTATATGCCGATGGTTCAGTCGAAGTCAGTGATGATGGTCGAGGTATCCCAGTAGATGAGGTTCCGGGGACGGGAGCTTCTGGTGTGGAAGTGGTTTATACCAAGCTCCACGCTGGAGGAAAATTTGATTCGTCAATGTATGGCTCAGCCGGTGGTCTGCACGGTGTAGGTGCCTCCGTCGTTAATGCGTTATCAGAGCGCCTGGATGTGGCTGTGCAGCGAGACGGCAAAGTATGGGAGATGTCCTTTAAGCGCGGCGAGCCAGGGATATATCGTGATGGTAAAGAGCCGCGTCCCGATGCGCCCTTTACTCCTTTTACCGAAACCTCACAATTGCGGGTGACGGGTAAAGTCGCTAAGAAAGTAACAGGCACGCGGGTCCGTTACTGGGCTGATCCGGAGATCTTCCCGTCAAATACTGAATTCAATTACGAACACCTCATTGAGCGAGTTCGGGAGAAAGCATTTCTCGTCCCTGGGTTACAAATCACGGTCCGGGATATGCGTACGGCGACGGTTGATAAAGCAGGTCATATTGTTGAGGAAGTATTCCAATATGACGGAGGCGTCGTTGATTTCGTCGATCATATTGCAACTGATCCGGCATTGACGCGCACAATGCTGCTCCGCGGTACGGGCACGTTCATGGAGACAGTGCAGATCCTTGATAAGAAGTCGCATCATCTGCGCCCGCACGACGTTGAACGCACATGTGAGGTGCAAATCGCACTGCGCTGGGGTAACGGATACGACACTCGGGAAGAGTCTTTCGTCAATATCATCGCCACCCCCAAGGGCGGCACCCATTTAACCGGCTTTGAACAAGGCGTGACGAAAGTCTTGCGGGCACAGATTGAATCAAAATCTCGGCAATTGAAAGTTACTGCCCGCGATCCACGAATCGAGAAAGACGATATTCTGGCTGGGCTAACTGCCGTGGTTGCCGTGCGTTTCCCCGAGCCGCAGTTTGAAGGGCAGACGAAAGAGGTGCTTGGAACGGCGCCTATTCGCCAAATTGTCGCACGTGTGGTGGAAACTGAGTTGACGGCATGCCTTAACTCAACAAAGCGCGATGCAAAAATGGAGAATATGCGGCTCTTGGAGAAGATCGTCTCCGAGATGCGGGCGCGGGTGGCCGCACGCACGCAAAAGGAGATCTCTCGCCGTAAGAATGCCTTAGAGACTTCTAGCCTGCCAGCAAAACTTGCCGATTGCCGCTCAGAAGATATTGACCACACGGAATTGTTTATCGTTGAGGGTGATTCGGCACTTGGCACTGCGAAACTGGCTCGCAATTCGGAGTTCCAGGCATTGCTACCAATCCGAGGGAAAATCTTGAATGTCCAGAAGGCCTCGCCAACGGATATTCTCAAGAACCAGGAAGTCTCCTCCATTATCCAGGTTGTTGGCGCTGGCTCCGGGCGTACCTTCGACGTCGATTCGGCGCGGTACGGAAAAATTATTTTCATGACGGATGCTGATGTGGACGGCGCCCATATCCGCACCCTTTTGTTGACGCTGTTTTTCCGCTATATGCGCCCATTGGTGGAAGCTGGTCGCGTCTATGCGGCAGTACCGCCGTTGCATCGCATTGAGGTTTCCGGGCGCGGGGCAAAAGGGCGTGAATACATTTATACCTATTCAGACGCGGAACTACATAGCGTTCTTGATCGGCTACGTAAGCAGGGTCGGAATTATAAAGAACCCATCCAGCGATATAAAGGATTGGGGGAGATGGACGCCGATCAGCTTGCCGAGACGACGATGGATCCGCTGCGCCGCACCCTACGCCGCATTTCCCTAGCTGACGAGGAAGCCCTGCGCTATGCGGAGGAAACCTTTGAACTGTTAATGGGATCAGAAGTGGCGCCACGTAAGGAATTTATTGTTGCTGGTGCCGATGATATTTCTCGGGAACAGATCGATATTTAGCCCTTAGATATGTAGTGCCTGACAGCTTATATATCGGTTTATATATCGGTGTTTGTGCCACGCCGGATCACTTTATCAACAGACAAAGAGGTAACTTCTGAGGATATGATAGCCACCTCGCCGGTGCGTGTTTCTAACGTTTCCCTATATGTGCTGAGACTCCCGTTTATACCAGGGGATACGTCAACTGAGATACCGGCAGGAAGTCCAGGATCGTCTACAACACGCTCACTAAATGGCACTACCTGTACAGAGATGATCTCCCCGTTTCTTTTACCGTCCCCGATAGTGTCAGCTCGCGCGTCAAAACGATGCCGGCAAGAAAACGGTGCCAGCGTCGAGTAAAAACTGGCATATCCGCATATACCGCGGCGATACGTCCGTCGGCTAATGCGGAAATATAAACTGCGGGTATTCCCACAACAGTGCCCACATCTTTGCGTTAGGCAGTGTTCATCCGGGACTTTCGGTACACTGGGCTATATGACGGGAATACTCACAGGACGATCATTAGCGCAGCGTCTGGCTGCGCCGGAGGAGCTTCCTCTCCCGTCACGCCATCTGGGATTGACGTGGTCGCAGCTTGATTCGGCAGATCTGCCAGAGTTGCGGCAGATGCTAGATGAGTCGATTGATCCTGAGATCTTTGATGAGACGCGCCTGGTGATGACGTTAACCTGGTGGCTTGATGACATCACAAAACATTCCCATGTTGACGCCATCATTGGCCGTGATTTTGCCGGAGTTGTTCAAGCGGTCGGTTTAGTATCCGTCCACCCGCACCCGCTGACGGAAGCACAAGCCGATGTATTTGGCGCTATTCGCCCACAGTGGCGAGGGCGAGGAATTGGTCGGGCGTTACTGGAATGGCAAGATGGTCGGGCCCGCCAAATGATGTTGCAGGCAGGTCACGATCTGCCTGCCTCGATTCGCTCTCGGGTGAGTTTAGCGAATATGGAGCGCCGACGCTTGCTTGCTGCGGGTGGTTTTTCTCCGCAGTCTCGTTGGACGTACATGGTCTTACCTTTAAGCTCTTCACATTGTCGCCAGAGCGCACAGGCACGTCAGCGGTTACAAGAGCGCGGTTTACATATCGTCACCTTTGATGAGGTTCACCGCACAGAAGTTCTCCGCTTGCACAATCGCGTATCAATGGTGATGGACCGTCGTCAGCCCCTATCAGAAAAAGACTGGTGTGAGCGCATTTCGGCAATGGATCACGATCTCTCACTGTTGCTAATTGATGATTCACAGCTTGTGGGATATTCCCTGTGTTCTCGGGAATCGGATGGCGAGCTACGGGTCGGTTTCTATGGCATTGACCGTGGGTATCGGCATCAAGGCAACGGAACCGATCTCATTTTGGCACTTATTGAACCGGCAATAGATGCGGGTTTGATGCAGATTAATGTTCCTGTCGTATCAGAGACGACGCCATCAACCCAATTCTTGACGACCTACGGATTTATCGAAGGATCGTCACAAATTCTCTATTCAATTGATATCTGATGGCTAATACCCCGTGGAATTGGACTGCGTTACACGCCGAGCACGTCACCGATGTTCTCAGGCTGATTACTGATATTGAAACTGCTGATTCCTCGCCAATTCGGACGACGCTAGCGGAGGTGGAATCCTACTTTCGCCCGTCGCACGTGTGGAGCGCACAAGGCGCATGGGTTAATTCTGAGCTCATTGCTTTCGGTCTGGCTCGTACGCCAGTGGTCAATAACGGGCAACAACCTATTACCATTTCTGGTGGAGTCGTTTCCTATTGGCGGGAACACGGCTTAGGGACGCAGCTCCTTGAGCGCCAGTTGGGAGCTGCCCGGATTGTGGCACAACGCGCGGGGATTGAATCGGCACGTGCGCGTATGTACGTGGATGCCGAACATCGGGTGCTGCTTTCCCTCGCTCAAGAATTAGGTTTCCAGGAGGAATCGAGATTCGTGCAAATGCGGCGCGATTTAGCGCAGATGCATGAGGTCGTGGAGCTTTCGCCGTATATGCATATTGTGCCGTTGTCCTCCGAATGGGTTAATGACGCGCGCAAAGCTCATAACCGCGTATTGGCGCGAACTCCAGCGTGGTCGAAGCATAATAAGGCGATGTGGTCGGCGCGGCTGGATTCAATGCGCGGCGAATGGTGCCTCGCTGCTGTGGATATGTTTGGTGATCGGCCACGTTTGGCAGGTTATCTGCTCGCCTCTGGATTTGCTTCTGCGGTAAGCCCGCAAGGTCATGACGTCATTGATGAAGGCTACGTTGAAGAGATTGTCGTCTTACCTGATTGGCGGGGAAAGCATGTGGCAACCTCGCTCATTATGACTGCAATGGATCGTTTCCGTTCAGCCGGGTTATCTTTTATTGGGATTGACGTCGATATTGTTTCAGGGAATAACGGGGAACAATTAGTGACGGTCTTTGAGCATTTTGGTTTCCAGCGGGTAGCCCAGACGAATATTCTCACCATTGACGTCTAGCTGAGCGCGATAACAAAATAGCGCGTTAATACGGTATCGCCGTAACGCAGGGATGCTCAGAGAAAACGGAATACACGTAGCCGATTTTCCGACGCAATTCGAGTGGCGATAATGCGACTGGGTGACGATTCGACTGCGGGTGACGCATACGCCAGGTAGCCGCATAGACGTTCTGAAACCGAAAGGCACAACGTCATAGTTAATATTCGGCGATTTGTGCCACTGTGCGGTATCGGCGTGCTTATGTTTACTAGCTAGCATACATATCGAGATATGGCGAGGACGCAGGACGTAATGAGCTGGTCGCTACAAGGCATACGGCGCTCGCGAAAGGTAGCGGTAAGTAGCTAGCGAGGGTGAATAGCACAGGATATGGCTTAGGGGTAGTAGATGACGGCGGTAACGCGCAGAAAACCGAGCGAGCAAAACGCCTATAGCCGCCCTGCTCGCTCGGTTTTCTGCGTCTCAGCTACCGGCGATGATTATCCGATAGCGCTAACCACATGCGTCAGCACACTGCCGGAGGCATCGCGGCGTTCGTCAATCTCGGGCAACGGCACCGGCTTACCGTGTGGACCACTTGCCCGAGGCGGGAGCGGCCCAACCCAGGCCTGTTGTAGGATATCTTCGCCACGCACGAATCGTTGCGTGCGAACCCCGCCGGTGCCGCGCCCTTTTGCGGGGTAGCGATCCAGGGGAGTGACTTTAGCTGATCCGGGCATTGTGCCAGGCAAGGACGTAGACGTTCCGGCGATAGTAACAACGCCGTGCGCGGCAAGATCATCGCGAGGAACAACACCCATTGCGATAACCTGTGCGTCAGGGGAAAGGCGGATGCCGACGATTCCCTGCCCGCTACGCCCTTGGGGGCGAACAGCGTCGGCATCAAAACGTAAGAGCTGAGCATTGGACGTTACCAGAACAATCTGATCGTTATCCGTGGCAGGGTGAGCGCCGATAACGACGTCATCGTCAAGCAGGGTAATAAGATCTATGCTTCCCTTATCAGGATAATCGGGCTTGACTCGTTTGATCTTGCCCTGTGCCGTTGCAATGGCTAGGGGAGAGGCATCCGAGGTTAAATCTACGAGGGAAATAATGCGAGTGCCCTTACCCATGAGGATAAGCTCATTTGCCTGCGCCCCCGCGCTCAAACTCGGGGCAGCCTCGGTATCTGGAATAGCGGGAATATCCAAAACAGAGAGCCGCTGTAGCGAGCCATCAGAACACAGCAGACCCACATGGGAACGATTAGTGGTGTAAACAAGCCCAGCAACCGTGTCATGAGTGGAGCGTGGCCCGCTGCGGCTCGGAGGATTTTCTCCGACGATTCGCGCGATACGCCCATCGGCTGAGAGAATGACCCAGCACGGGTCATCAGCGACTCGAAGGGGCTTTTCTGCGCCAGTTGGGGCAGCCGCTTCAGCTTCAAGTAAGACAGTGCGACGGGGAGTGCCAAATTCTTGTGCGACCTGCCCAAGTTCATCGGAGACGAGCTGATGTAAAGCCCGCTCAGATTCAAGGATTTCCGTCAATTCAGCGATAGTATCGCGCAGTTGGTCACGTTCTGCTTCTAGCTCTAGCTGAGAGAACTTCGTCAGCCGGCGCAAACGTAACTGCAGGATATATTCGGCCTGTACCTCACTCAGATCAAAGACTTTCATCAGGCGATCGCAGGCCATGGCCGAATCATCCGACGAGCGAATGACCGCGATGGCTTCGTCAATATCAACCAAGATCATGAGCAAGCCATCGACTAAGTGGAGTCGATCTTTGGCTTTCGCTAGGCGGAATTGTGTGCGTCGGCGAGTGACGTCAACGCGGTGGTGAAGGAATACTTCAAGGAGTTGTTTTAATCCTAGAGTACGTGGCTGACCGTCAACGAGGGCGACGTTGTTAATTCCAAAAGACTCTTCCAAGGGGGTGTTTTGATACAGCGCGGCAAGAACGGCTTCTGGATTAAAAGAATTCTTCACTTCCACGACCAAGCGGGTGCCATGCTTGCGATCAGTGAGGTTCTGTACCCCAGAGATACCTTGCAGCTTCTTGGATTGGACGCCGTCTTTGATCTTTTCAATAACCTTTTCTACCCCGACGAGGTAGGGCAATTCGGTGAAGATGATTCCCTTTTTGCGGGCAGAAATATTTTCAATATGGGCAGTTGCTCGGGTACGGAAGATCCCGCGACCAGTCTCGTAGGCTTGCCGCACGCCATCTAGCCCGACGATCTTTCCGCCTTCTGGCAGGTCCGGCCCTGGAATGAAACGCATTAACTCATCTAAGCTCGCCTCTGGGTGCATAAGCAGATGTTGGGCGCCGGCGATTACTTCATTGAGATTATGTGGCGCCATATTCGTCGCCATTCCAACGGCGATGCCAGATGTGCCATTGACCAGCAGATTCGGGATCGCTGCTGGCAAAACCTCCGGCTGGGTATCGGAGCCGTCATAGTTTGGCAACATAGTGACGACGTCTTCGTCCAGTGAGGCAGTCATAGCGATGGCTGCGGGGGCGAGCCGAGCTTCGGTGTATCGGGGTGCAGCCGGACCATCATCAAGTGAGCCGAAGTTGCCATGCCCGTCAACCAAGGGAAGACGCATCGTGAAGGGTTGAGCTAATCGAACCATAGCGTCATAGATTGCCACATCGCCGTGAGGGTGGAGGCGCCCCATAACCTCGCCGACCACGCGCGAGGACTTGACGTGTGCGCGATCGGGACGCAATCCCATGCGGTCCATCTGGTAGAGAATTCGGCGTTGAACTGGTTTCAGCCCGTCGCGTGCATCCGGTAAAGCGCGCGCATAGATCACCGAGTAGGAATACTCAAGGAAAGATGTGCGCATCTCCTGGGAGACGTCAATATCGACGATGTGCTCTGTAGTCTTCGCCATTTGCCCATTATCGGGCGGTTCGCGCTATGACCTGGCGATATCGGGCGCTGTGTCGGCGTGATGTTGCTGACGAGTCGTGCGGTAACAGGATGAGATTTGGGACAATAGCGACGTGGATCAAGATTTACACGATGAGCTAAAAGCCGTAATCATCCAAAATCCAGCGGGTCAATCTCCGCTATGGGAGGATATCGAGCAGGCGGTGGGAGCAGAGCCAATCTGCTCATTTTATGTTCGCCCGGAAACCGTATTCGATATTGATTCCGTCTATGAGCATCTCATGGTGTATATCCTGACGCCCGCGCGCCTACTGACGATCAGCACAGACACCATCCATGATCTGGATGAGCGTGGTGAATGGGCAACAACAATTCATACCATCCGTATTGCCCAGATTAAAGAACACATTATTTGCCGACGGCGTGGTTTTACCGATGGCGGTATCGGGGAGCTGAATTCGGTGTTCTTGCGGCTGCGCTGGGGGCTGACGTGGACTCAAGAGATCCATCCAGCGAGCTGTGATGATCCGGCGTGCGTCAATGAGCACGGTTACGTCGCAGTGGTGACCAACGAGGATATGGGCGTATTTATTGATCGTGAAGCAGATGAAGAACAATTTGCCCGCGGCCTACATTTTGTTGCTGCGTTAGAGGCGGCGATAGCCCGCAATGACTAAACGACCGCTGACGATCAGCCGAATCGGTGAACTAGCTGAGGTTATTCCGAGTATCTTCCGGGCGATTGGTATTGACGATACTTCGCCGGAGCCATCCCGCTCTGGCCATTTTGAATTCCCACAAGCGCGGCGGGCCTGCGTTGTTCTGGTTGACGGGTTGGGGTATCACCAGTTAGCGCAACGGTTAGGGCATGCGCCAACGATTCGGAGTATTGGTTTAGGCGATCCTATCGTCACCGTGGTTCCCTCAACGACAGTGGCGGGGATCAGCGCCTTTGGTACGGGGTGCCTGCCGGGGCGTACCCACATGGCTGGATACGCCTTACGGGTGCCACAGACGAATGATATTTTCAATCTGATTGCATGGAATCATCCGCAGGTCGATCCGGTGGCGTGGCAGCCTGTGCCAAGTTTCTTTGAGCGCTGCGAGGCGGGGGATCTGCGTCGGGTTGATGAGGACAAACCGATTAGTTTAGTGAAGATCCAGCCGAAGAAGTATGTGAACTCTGGTTTGACGAATGCGGCATTACGCGGGGGTCAAACAGTTGTGGCGCAGGATTTATCGCAACGAGTTGACGCCGCGCTCGCCCAGTTACGCGGGGGAGCAGATATCGTCTATCTGTATTGGGGAGATTTAGATTCCACGGGTCATAAGCATGGATGGCAATCCGAATCGTGGACTGCGCAGCTAGAACATTTTGACGCGGAATTACGGCGGTTGCGGCGCATGTTGCCTGCGCAGACGTTACTGATCGTGACAGCCGATCACGGCATGATCGATGCGCGTGAGGCAATCAATATTGCGCAATACCGTGAGTTGAAAGCTGACGTGGATGTGGTGGCGGGGGAATCCCGTGCGGTGCATCTGTACAGTGCGTGCCCCGACGAAGTGGCGCAACACTACCGAGATGTATTAGAAGATCGAGCGTGGATTTATACTGCGGATGAAGCGATCTCATGCGGTCTATTCGGCGAGGTGACGCCGCAACTGCGGCAGGTCATCGGTGACGTCCTGGTTTTTGCGCGTGAGGACTACGTGGTTGTGGATTCTCGGGTGCAAAGTCCGTCGGCGATGTCCTTGATTGGCGTACATGGTTCACTGACTCCGGCGGAGATGGAGATTCCGCTCCTTGTTGATCTGCGTTAATAATATTGGTTCCCCGTTATTTGCTTACTGCTGAATGCTTTTGTTGAGTGATCTACGGCGCGGGTGCTTGGCAACCTGCCGTGCCATTGCGTAATTGCGGGAGTTTTTGCGGGAGCTGCCTGCGTTAACAGGGGAATCGTCCGGCTGCTATAACAGCTCCTATAACAGCTCTGTTATAGCAGCACTGACTTATTAGCTTTAATCGTGGGGATGCTCGCATGGTGCGCGGTATCAGAAGAGTTTGCTACCCGATGTATTTTCCAGTGAGGATAAGAATGGGGTGTGAGAAACAGATAATCCGTTCCTCACACCCCACTTAGCGGAAATGCGGCTATGAACGGTGCCGGCGGCTAAGGATAGCCAGCGCAATGCCGCTGAGCGTGAGCATTACGGCTAAACCGATCGGTAGCTGAGTGCCGGTTAACGGCAACGCAGCAGCCCCACGATGTACCGCGGCTGGAAGAGTAGCGGGAGTAGCTGGCGGTGTAACTGGTTGCGGCGTCGCCGGAATAACTGCCGGTGCCGTTGCCGGAGTGACGTTGAACGTCAGCCAGCGATTCTTCGTATCTGCCACGCTCATCCACTGCTCACGCGGTGTCACGTCAGCGTCAATATCCGTGATGATGTGATGAGCTAACAGGTAGCGACCTGGTTCAATGTTAAGGCTGCCAAGAGTGACTTTCCAGGAGCCGGCAACCGTGTTATGGGCGATCACTCCAGGATCATCCTCGCGACTACCAGAGCCGGCACTGTTATCAGTATCGCAGGGGACGGCGGTGTTTGGAGTCGAGGCTGTAGCGTCGGCGGTACCGGCGATATAGCAGGCCGTGATGACGATTTCCCGTGATTGACCATCGGTATCTACTCGGGTAGCTGCGGTGGTCGAGCCATCAGGATTAATCCGTTCAAGACGGGTGACAACGCGATACTTCTCACCCGCAGCGAGATCGTAGTAGCTCAGGTCAGCGTCGATCTGGTGCGTTCCACCGGCAACGGATATTTCAGCCTGCGGCTGTGACCCTGACTCTGCCGCAACAGCCGATACACCATCGACGAGCGTTTTAGCGGAGAAACGCGGCTCAATAACCCGAGTCAGTTCGAGGGGAACGGTGAGTTCCGTATCGGACGTGATCGTCGGATATTCGTAATCCATCGGCAGTGTATAGAAATACTGCTCTGGATTGCCTATCTCGTTGGGATACGAGGGCAAGGTGTAAGCCGGTTGACCGCCAGAAGCAACCATAATGTTCTCGGTTCCCACCTTTTGCCCGTGATAGACGTAGGTGACGGCAACTCGATACTGCGTCACAACCGGCTGTGGGGTATCCGGTGCAGGTTGAGCTTTCTTTACTAGTGGCACACTCAGTACTTGAGAAGCGGTAATCTCTGGATTCACCCATTGCGGATCTACCTGGTAGGTATCCGGATCAGGAACCGTGATGAGAGCCTTTTCCCCGTGTCGCACACTCTGAGGAGCATTATTAGTGCTGGGAACTTCCGTTGCCCCATACATGTACTTCACGGTGACGGTGTAGGTATAAGGCGTGAACGTGAGGGGAACAACGATTGTCTCAGAACTGCGAACGCTGAGATGGTTGTATTTATCCTCGTAGCTGTAGTTGCCGCTATTACTGGCTGGTGCAGCTACCGGAATGTGTGCCCCATACGGCAGGTCGAATTGATCTGTGGAGATATCGCGGTCGCCATCTCGGTAGACCACAGCCACGTGGTGGCGAGTCGGTTTCGTCTCGGCGGAGATGTTGCTTGCAGCAATACCTGTGCGCAGCGGAATCTGCACGGCGGTATCGCCATACACTGGCTTATCTGGGAGCTGATAGTCAGGATCGACAACGTAATATCTGTGTTCGCTTGCTTGTGGGTGTGCCGGCAGTTCGGCTGGCACAGTGATAATAGATCCGGCGGCCTGTTGGAAGGTGATAATATCGCCGATTTGCGTCTTTGTGAGGGCATCGACGTATCGAATCGTCACAGTTACTTTTTCGGCTGCCGTTGGGGAGCACGGAATAATGACGCGCTCATCCTTGGTGACGTTCTTCGGCATGGTAACTGTTGCGTCTTTACTGACGCCATATCCATCGGGAAGAACGAGATCGTATTTGGCGTCCGATCCGTGCGTTACAGTGATCTGATCAGTCTTTAGCTCTTTGCCGTTTTCATCTTGATAGACGAAAGTAACCTGGTACTTCTTTTTCTCCACGGCAATAGTGTTGACGGTATTTGCCGTCAACTTTCCGGGAGTCCCGACGTATTGATACCCCTGCGGGAGCTTGGAATCATCGAGAACGATGGGTGTTGATCCCTCAGAAGGCTTTGATTGAATGGCGTACTCTGCGACCGTTGTTCCGGCTTCAACGAGTTTGACGTAGGTCGTGTAATAAATAGGAACTCGATTGAGTCGGATCGTATAGGTTTGCGGAGCATTCAGCGTGGCGGTGTCTGGCGTTGGCAAGTTGCCACTGTAGCTGTAGGAGTAATCAGGGTTGGTGCTCTTAGGCAGTTCCGGAGGGGTGAATTGGCTACCGACTTTCACCATGTATTCATTGCGAGCTACCTCTTGATTACCATCAGTGAAGACGTACGTCACCGGATAGGCTCGTTCCTGGACGACGATAACGCGGTGCTCACCAACCTGCAGGGGAGCAACCTCGCCTACCGGCGTGTAATCGCCAAGATAGGTGCTTGGGGAGAGCGCTTTGAGTTCATCTGCCGTTTTTGCGAGCGCCTTCTTCGAAACGGTTTTACCGTCTTGGGTACGCAGCTCGACCGTCGTCAGAGCGATCATGCCAGCATGTGCAATATTGGGATCTTGGTATCCTTGACCCTTATCAAAACCGCGGCGCTTTCCAACGCTAAATCCGTCAATATCAATGTATTTATCTTCAAAGAAAGATTTGGAACCGTGACCGTTAGCTGAGCTATCTAAGGTCTTTGCACCTTCAAATGCGCCGGTAATATTCGTAACGGAATCGTTAGCCGTGCGATAGTGCAATGATCCCATTTCTTGGGTGATGACGTCGCCAACCGCCTGATAGGCGCACATCCAATCGGATGAGGTGCATCGAATTTTCGGGGCGTTGAAGGTATAAGCCCGACGGAACTCGGAGTTGTACTTTTGCCCTGGTTCGTCAATCCGATAGTCTTTGAAATTCTTGTGGTACACCGGCGAGCCATATTTTTCGCCCAGGGATCGAACGGTAAAGATCTGCGTTAAGAAACCACCGAGAGAGTGGCCGGTAACGTAGACATTCGGGTAGCGGTTGCTGAAGATCTCATCGGCAAGGTTTTGGGCGTCGTATCCTTGTCTCGGCCATGCGCCCAAGGCCAAAGCGGCATCGCTACCGAGATCGCCTTTATTCCCGTCAGTTCCGCGGATGGCAACCATGTGTGTGGAGTTGCCCTGTAAGAAGGGATAGAGCTTGTTGCTGAAAGCATATAGCTGGGCGTCGAAGGAATCCTTTTGGTTGTGCCAGGTTTTGACGACATCCCAGTAAGGAGTGAGCTCCAGACGCATGACTCCATATTCGGAGTTATCTTCGTACCAATCCTTTTCCGAGTAATTGGAGGCGGGATCAAAGAGATTGCGCAGGTAGATATCGTCACGATAAGCAACTCGCTGGAACATGATAGCGTCGCGAGTTTGCACATCCCACATAAGCGGATGAGCGTCGGCTTTATCAGTGATTCCATCACCATCGGTATCGGCAAGAAGCGGATGTGAGGTGTAGGCGTAACACAGCTCGCCGTCTTTTGTGAATGTACCTAACTCGTCTTTGTTAGCAATACCATCGCCATCATCATCTGCATCGGGTTGGAGCGGAGCGTGATTGACGAGGAGACGATCAACGAGGCCGTTGCGGTCGTTACCGCACCAATGCACCTCGCCATCGACAATCTTTTGTGCGCTTTGCGCCGTCAGTGGCTCGACTGTGGGCTCGGCAGCGTGAGCAGGGGCTTGACCCATGCCAAATACCGAGCCGCTGAGCATTAATGCACTAACGAGTCCGAAAATTCCAGCGCGGCGAACGAAATATGACGTGGACATACTCTGCTCGCTACCTGAAGAAAAAACAACCATGTGTGTCAGCCTTACTCACCGAACGTGGATAAAGTGGAAAACTGTTCATCTCATCATACGAGAAAACACGGAAATCAACAACCGCGATAGTGTTGAATTATTCGCTTTATATTGCGGAAAAGTCGCAGTTCAAAGCGGTTGTGAATCCTGTGAAAGAATGAGTGTAGTCACACCTGAAATGTGTTCGGTTTTGGTGCATATCTAATGTCGGAAACTGCCTCGAAAAATTACAGAAAATGAATATTGTTTCGAGATATTTTCGCGGTAGTGCCCAGGAAGATGGTGAGAGGGAAGATGGTGAGAGGGAAGACGGTGAGAGGGAAGACGGTGAGAGGGAAAATACGCGTGGCAGCAGCTAGGCAGGGATATTAACTAGGTAGGGCTCATCAGGCGAACGGAATACGCGAGTGAAGTAGACGTAACCACTCGGAGGAAAACTGCAAAAGGAAGAAACAGAAAAGAAAATCCCCTGGAAAGAGAACGCACAAAACGCAATCAATATGGCGGAGAAAACCTAGCGTTCCCTAAACGAAGCGATGCTAGCGATCCTCGCGATCTGAGCGTGCTTGCCCATAGACGATTTCATCAAAGGTCGGCAGGGCTGGACGGGAGCGGCGTTTCTTTGCGGGCTTCTTCGTCTTTTCTGGCGCGACGACATCTAAACCAGGCAAGGCTTCCTCGGCTGATTCCGGCGCAGAGGAAGCAGAATCAGCTTTTACTGCAGGTTCGGTGTTATGCGAGGAGGCCTCTGGCGAAGATACTGATGGCACACTGATTGCGGTGACGGCGCGCGGCCCAACGCGATGTGCATCATCATTTTCCCCTGAGATAGATGCTCCTGAGGTGGCGTCAGCAGCTAACGCGGAATCCGGGGTATCGCTTGGCGAATCGTTCTCATAGGAATCCTGCAGCGCAGACGATCCAGAAATGGCATGCCCCACCCCAGTTGTGCTCCCCATCGTCGGGAAACTGAGAATATCGGCACCTGCGGAGGATTCGGCAGAACTGCTCGTCTCATTGTGTGACGCAGGAGAAGGCGCAGAGGGATCCGTCAGAAATGGCATGGGCTGGGCAGTGCCACGACGAGAATTCAACGCATCCAACATGAGGTCAATATCAACCGGCGTTCCGGCTGCTGCGGGATGGGCATCGATAGCGGTGTGCAATTTACGCCGACCGCGGGCATCATCGCCGGAATCGGCACTCATAGCCGGAGTATTGACGGGGCGCCACGGTGAAGTGGGAGCAGGAATTTGTGTTTCGGTCAGCCAGATAGCTTCGTCATTTGCTGCGTTGACTGTGCGGGAACGAAGATTGACTCGCCACAAGGCGGTGTGCTCCTTATCGCCACATATATAGCGGGCCACAAGCATCCACGGTTCTTCTTCCTTGCGGTAGGCGTCCCAGGAAATATCGGATTCTGCGACATCGCGGGCAACCAGTCGAGATACCACCAGCTCCTCTAACGTCATATCGCCCAATTCCCGCCCTTGGCGAAATCCTCTGGCCATTTCTGCGGTGTACATCCGCTCCCGAATAATAGGGTTCGCCAGGGATGCAACACGCGAAGCCGGATAGGAAGAGATTTCGGACACTTCGGTGACGGATAAGCCAGCGCGGATATGCGCCTGAACCTCCCGAATACTCATTGGGTGAGGCTCCGCGGCGTCTGTTACCTCAATATCTGTGCGCAAAGCGGCACGCAATTTATCGGTGATAGGGAGAAGATAGCGATTACCCTCGGAGTCGTTCAGTGCAAGCATCCCATTGTCTTGCAAACCTAACAGCTCTAACTCCACCATGTGTCCTCCTCGGCGTTCCTCTCCAGAGTGCCATTAATAGCACAATTTGTCAGCGGATCTTTCGGGCGTGTTTGAGTTTCTGCCGGCCATTGTGACGTCCGACTCGCGAGATTCATCGTCTCACCTTGTATAAATCGGCAACCTTTGGTACAAAGACGGTGAACATTGTCTATTGGGAGTTAACTCATGGCTACAGACTACGATGCGCCACGTAAGCAAGACGAAGATCTGAAAGAAGATTCGCTCACGCAACTGAAGGCTCGTAATACGGATCATCAGTCCAGCTCAGTCGATGAAGACGAGGTTGAAGCTGCTGAAGGTTTCGAGCTCCCGGGTGCGGATTTATCGGATCAAGAACTTTCCGTGGCAGTCATTCCGGCGCAAGATGATGAATTTACCTGCTCGCAGTGCTTTTTAGTGCATCATCGTTCCCAGCTTGCCTATGAAGAAAATGGATTGCCAGTGTGCGCCGATTGCGCATCCTGACGTCCTTGCTAAGAGGTGCTGAGTATGGGTTGGTTTTCGCGTAAGACGAATTCCGGTGATGACGCGCCCCGTAACGGGCAGGCAGCGCAAGATTTGACACAAGCAGATCTGGTGCGCGATCAGTTGGCACAATCCGCAGAACATGATCTCGGTGTGCGGGCGAATGGTCCATTCGATGAGTCTGAGGTGGATGGGATCGGCGAACGCCTCGATGCTGGATCGCTGTGGATCCCGTTGATCCCTGAGGCTCAAGTGCAGTTCACGGGGGATCGGCGTACCGGCCAGCTACTAGGTCTGGTTTATGCCATCGACGGATCTGCGCTGCAAATTCAGGCTTTTGCGGCACCGCGTTCGCGCGGGTTATGGGATGCGGTTCGCGGGGATATTATGACCTCCATCGCGAGCCAAGGGGGAACCTCGCAGGTAGTTGAGGGGGAGTTCGGGCCAGAATTGCACGCTCGGATGCCCGTTCCGGATAGCACCTCTCTCGCCCCACACAGATTCATCGGTATTGACGGTCCACGTTGGCTACTGCGCGCTACCCTGTACGGCAAGGCCGGTGGGGACGATGAGGCAGCCCACGAGCTGCTGGAGATCGTTCGTCAGGTTGTGGTGGCGCGCGGGCAGAGTCCACATCCGCCACGGGAGCTCCTTCCACTATCCGTTCCGCAACCGGCTAAGCGCGAACGCTCATGACCCGTCGGATCAGCGCGACGGGCGTGGTTCGCTCGATTACCTATCCGGGAATCGGGCAGACGCCACGGGTGCTAGTCCATCTTCAGATTGGTAGCGAGATCGTCGTGCTGTATTTCATGTCTCGTCGCGATCTACATTGCCTCGATATTGGCAGCAAAGTTCGGGTGCGAGGGGCATTGCAACGGGTACATGGGGTACCCACGGTTTTCAATCCAGTATTTCGGGTTGTCGAGGAGCGCGATGAGTGAGCAGAGCACCGGCATACGAGCGGCTTTAGCGGAAGATTTCCATGTTCTCGATGCGCTTGGTGGATGGCGGGGGATTATTGAATCCTCCGTGCCGACTCTTATCTTCCTCATCATGTATGCGTGCCGCTGCTCCCTGGCCCTATGCTTGCTGGTTTCCGTCGGGGCAGCAGTAGCCGGAATCGTGGTGCGCGCTATCCAGCGTATTACGGTGCTACCTGCCATTGGTGGGCTCATTGCGATTGCGGTTTCTGCGGTGATCGCATGGAAGAGCGGTCAATCGGCTAATTTCTTCGTTACAGGTTTGCTGACGAATATCGGCTACGGGATTGCCCTCGCCCTTTCACTTCTGATTCGCTGGCCAGCCTTAGGCGTCCTCATTGGGTTTTTACGCTCAGAAGGCACGGCGTGGCGCACAGATCCGGCGCAACGCGTTTTGCGTCGGCGCTACTATCAGGTCACATGGATGTGGCTCTTGCTTTTCCTGGTGCGTATTGCCGTTCAAGGGCCGTTATATCTCGCCCATGCCACCCAAGCTCTCGGCATCGCCCGTCTCTTCATGGGGATGCCGTTATTTGCCTTGGTTGCCTGGTTTACGTGGCTGATGGTTCGTTCGGTACCTCAGGGGCAGCAACATTAGTCGGTGTGGCGGCATTTAGCAGTTCCCGCATCTGCTGCAGGGCCTCCTGGCGTGCTTCGCGTTGCTCGTGATCGTTAAGCTGATAGCCGCGCACAATAAACATGAGGTGATCCTCACCCTCGATTGTGACATCTGGGGTGGCGGTAATAGGGATCTCGTCACGAATAATCGCACACATGACAATATCTGGATGAAACTCGATCTCGCTGAGCATCTTGCCCACCATCACGGCTCGTGGGTGGACGGTTCCCTGGTAAAGGTAGGCGTTTGCGTCAAGGCGTAACCGGCGCACAATGCGACCAGTTGAAATGGATTCCTCAATGATCTCAGACATGATCTGCGGAGTGGAAACTGCGACATCGACCCCCCATGTCTCGTCAAATAACCAAGTATTCGCCGGATTTGAGACGCGAGCGATCACTCGGGGTACGCCGAATTCAGTTTTGCACAGCAAAGACATAACGAGATTGGCTTTATCATCGCCAGTGGTGGCAACAACGACGTCGGCGTCATCAACTCCGGCCGTATTGAGCACTGATAGCTCACAGGCGTCGCCCATGATCCAATCAGCCTCAGGAACGGAGGCAACGCGCATGCCCTCTGGCTTGTGGTCAATGAGTACTACGTCGTGTCCTTGTTCGATCATGGATCGGGCGATAGAGCGGCCGACGGATCCGGCTCCAGCGATAACGAGCTTCACAGCGTCTCCTTCTCACAGGGGTGGTTCATAGTTCGCTGGATTGCCGTGGCTTTAGCCAGCGGGGCAATAAAACGCAATTCATCCCCATCTTGTAGCACGCTATCGGCATGTGGCACCACGAGTTTGACGTTGCGAGTCAGATATGCGACGCGCGCACCTGCGAGGCGTTCAATAGTGGCAATATTCTTGCCGTACCAGGACGGATCGACGTCTACATAGAACAGGGCGGCGCCTGTTGCCGAATCGACGTGCTCCACGTGCGGGCCAATCGGGATGAGATTGCGCATTACCTGATCGGCAGTCCACGCTGCTGGAGCGACGACGGAAATTCCCATCCGTTGATAGATACTGGCGCGCGAGGAGTCGTAGATACGTGCGACGACACGTTCGACACCGTAGAGTTCGCGAACTACTCGCGCCGCAATGATATTTGAGTTATCTCCGTTCGATACCGCGGCAAAAGCAAAGGCATCTTCTATTCCGGCTTGCCGCAGAGCACCGCGGTCAAATCCGAGGCCGGTGACCTGTTGGCCGGGGAAATCGTCGGGAAGACGGTTGAAAGCGACAGGGTTTTGGTCGATGACGGATACGGAGTGTCCGCGATCGACGAGATTCGTTGCGAGTGCTGAGCCGACACGGCCGCAGCCCATAATGACAAAATGCACGCTACAGACGCTACCGCAATCGGCAATAAAGCGTAACCTAAAACATGTGTCAAAATTCCGTTCAGTGGTGTTAGGTGCCGATAAGGTCCGTTCTGTATCCCGATCGACCTCGGTAGCGGTTATCGCATTATGTACCGTCATGGTGCCGCAAATTATCCTGCGCGCCGTGTCATATTCGGTAGCTGGGCCAGCAATGGCTATCGGTTTTTTTGCTGCCGTGATTTCCCTCGCGATGAGCATGATCTCTGTGCGTTTGCTGTTTACAGAAGTCCCGCGTCGTTCCTCACATCAGCTTGCTGAGCGCCATATCGACCATTGGGCCGGATTGATTGTGTCGGCAGCCCGTATTCTCGGCTATGCCCTCATCATTATTCTGGGGGTGGAAATCGCCGTCACCTCATTTAACTCTGTTGTCAACGTCTCGTGGTCTATTGCTATTGAGCCAGCGATCATCATTGCGATTGCGGTGATCGTATTCAGCGGGCGGTTGGCTTTGCATACGCGACCGATCATTATCTTGAGCTTTCTCGCGCTGCTGGGGCTGAGTATTGTTCTGGGATATGCCATGATCCAGGAGCTCGTCGGGGGAGTGAACTTTGAAGAGATTCGCTCGGCTCGGGAAAATGCGTTAAATACGCAGGTGAATATGGGGCGCTACCATCCTTTCGTGGAGGCAGCTCTCGGTGGGGCGATGGTTGGAGCGGTGACGATTTTCGTCTCAGAACGTATCCTCAGCCCGCACGATCATCGGCGCATTGTTCCGCGCACCTTACTAAAGGCAATGGTTCCGGCAGTCATATTGATTGCGGTGACGCTATATTTCGTTACGGCATTGCGTATGCCTGGTCGTCGTGTGGCGATTCCCTCTTTGTCAATGGCGGTTGCTTTCTTTGGGCGAGCTGGTCAAATCGTATTGGTGGTGCTCTACATCGTTTTAGGCTTGCTGGCGGCTTATTCAGCCTATCGCCAGTTGCCACGTCTGTTGCGAGAATTAGCAATTGACGGTTTGCTGCCGCGTCGTTTGGCGGCAAAAGATGCGGTGCGTCCGCGTCGTATGATTGTGGCACTTATTGGCTTGCTGGCAGCAGCGGTGACTTTCGTTTTGGACTCGACGCGCTCTCATGCGGTGGTATTCGTCTTTACCGTCTTTATCATGCAGGCTTTTACTGCAGTGGCAATGATTTCGCGGTCAAAGGCGATCCTCAACGAATCTACGGATGCGAGCAAACGCCATCGGGCAATTGCCCTGACGTGGGTATTTCGCGGTTTCTTTGTGCTGAGCCTGGTGGTGCTGGCAGCCGTGTGTTATGCCCAACCGTTCTGGGCGGCTTCCGGGATCGTCTCGCTGTGTGTTCCGGTGTTGTTCTTACTGGTCTATTCGCGGGGGCAGCGCAAGGTGAATACTCGTTTGGAATTAGCAAATCGGGGGAGTTTGACCCCATTGCCGACCCGAGTTCACGGTGTTGTTCTCATTGATCGAGTGGATCAAGCCTCGTTGCGTGCGGTGACGTGGGCGCGTTCTTTCCGCTTTTCTTCGCTCACCGCAGTCTGCGTCGATGTTGATCCCACTCAGACCCGTCAAATTCGCCAGGCCTGGCAGCAGGCGCAAGTGCCGGTTGATCTGACTATTTTGGGAGAGCCGAAAGGGGCGGTGCGCCGTCCGGTTATTGCTTACGTCCGCGAGCGATTGCGGCTACATCCGGGGGATGTTGTGACGGTTTTTATTCCGCGTGTGATTGCCACAGGGTCGTGGGAGCAATTCTTTGTTCGACATTCCACGCCGCGGATTATCAACGATTTGCGGTTTGAACCAGGTGTGACAGTGTGCGAGGTTCCGTACCGTCTGCGTGGTCAGGGGGAGTGACGTGCGCGTAACAGTAGGGGATATTGGCCACGGCGGGGTGTGCGTTGCTCGGTTAGCGGCAGACGAGGAGACGATGGGAACGCAGGGGCGCGTGATGTTTGTGCGCGGTGCGATTCCTGGCGAAGACGTCGAGGTCCAGGTCACGAAGAAAAAGCGGGCCTATTGGGAAGCGAATGTTGTTGACGTCTATACGCCTAGCCCGCATCGTCGTATTCCGTTCTGGGCGCAGGGTGCGGTGGGAGTAACTGGTGCGGCAGATTTTTCGCACATCGAGATCTCCTATCAGCGGCAATTAAAATCTCAGGTTATCGATCACGTCATTGATCGTATTGGGGGCGCTCGGCTGCGCGAACAGATTGGTTCTTCGGGCGTGCCAGTGTTAGCAGTAGACGATGGTGACGGTTGGCATACACGTACTCGTATTGATCTGACGAAGTGCCCGACGGGGATGGGGATGACCTTAGAGCGCTCGCACGATGTGACTCCTATTGCGCATATGCCGATGGCGGATTCTCGCCTGGATTCACTAGATCTGTTTGGGGCGGCATGGGATACGGATATTCCGACGAAGATGCGAGTTCGCGCGGTTCAGCCGGCACTGGGGGATCCCGTGCTATGCGTGGGGGATGAGGTGTTTAGCGCTCCGGGGAAGCGAGCTCATACGCATATTACTGAGGCGGTACATACCCGTTATGGGGATGTGACGTATCGAGTTCATGCACGTAACTTCTGGCAGGTCCATCACCATGCGCCAGAGGCGTTAATGGAGGCAGTGCTCGCCCCAGCGGGTATTGAGCCCGAGATGAATGTGGTGGAGCTGTATTCCGGTTCGGGGCTGTTTTCTGTGCCGATTGCTGTGCGCCTTGGAGAGCGCGGGGTGCTGCACACGTATGAAGGAGCAGAGCAGGCCGTTACGGATGCTCGAGAGAATCTACGCGCCTACCCCTGGGCGCAGGCGCATTGCCAACGCTTAGAGGTGGGCTTATCTGATCTAGTCGCTGATGCCGAGGTGGTGATTGCTGATCCGTCCCGCAGCGGTTTAGGCGTGGGAATAGCGGGTGAATTAGCACGGTGTCCGGCTGAACATGTGGTGTTAGTTTCCTGTGATCCTGCGTCAATGGCCCGAGACGTGGCAGAATTACTCTCATGTGGGAGATATCTCGAAAGCATTGTCGCTTACGATATTTTCCCGCACACCCATCATGTGGAAATTGTGAGTGTGCTTCGCCGGTTACGGTAAACACGCTTCTTTCCATAAGTGATAGACATGACCACTGCCAACTGGTATCTTGATGTCAAGATAATCGCGTGATTGGAGAGAAATGAGCATCGATAGTTTCGCGGCGAAATCGACCCTCGAAGTTGCGGGTCGGACCTACGAAATCTTCCGGCTCGATGCCGTATCAGGCACCGAAAAGCTGCCATACTCGCTCAAGATTTTGGCAGAGAATTTGTTGCGTACCGAAGATGGTGCAAACGTAACAGCCCAGCAGATTACCGCCTTAGCTAGCTGGGATCCAGCGGCAGAGCCTGAGCATGAGATTCAGTTCACTCCGGCTCGCGTCGTTATGCAAGACTTCACCGGCGTTCCCTGCGTAGTTGATCTTGCCACTATGCGCGAAGCTGTGACAGATCTTGGTGGCGATCCAGATACCATCAACCCCCTTAATCCGGCAGAACTCGTCATAGATCATTCGGTCCAGATTGACGTATTCGGCACTCCACGAGCCTACGAGCAGAACATGGACATCGAATACCAGCGCAACCAGGAACGCTACCAGTTCCTGCGCTGGGGGCAGACGGCCTTTGAGAATTTCAAAGTCGTTCCCCCAGGGACGGGTATCGTCCACCAGGTCAACATCGAATACCTCGCCCGAGTGACGATGGCGCAGGAAAATAATGGCGTCCTCCAGGCTTATCCCGATACCTGTGTGGGGACCGATTCCCATACGACGATGGTCAATGGCCTAGGCGTTCTCGGCTGGGGAGTGGGCGGCATCGAAGCCGAGGCGGCCATGTTGGGCCAGCCGGTTTCCATGCTGATTCCACGGGTTGTCGGCTTCAAACTCACCGGATCAATCCCACCTGGCTCCACAGCAACTGACGTGGTTTTGACGATCACTCAGATGCTGCGCGAACACGGAGTTGTCGGCAAATTCGTTGAATTCTACGGTGACGGCGTGGGAGCAGTGCCACTGGCTAATCGCGCCACTATCGGCAATATGTCCCCAGAATTTGGCTCCACAGCGGCGATCTTCCCGATTGATGACGTCACCTTGGATTACCTGCGCCTGACTGGACGCTCTGAAGAGGATATTGCTTTAGTAGAGGCATACTGCAAGACCCAAGGCTTGTGGCATGATCCGTCAGTAGAAGTCGAATACTCTGAATATTTGGAGCTGGATCTATCTACCGTCGTGCCCTCAATTGCAGGCCCGAAGCGCCCACAAGATCGTATTGAACTGGCAAAGGCCAAAGAGTCTTTCCGAGATGTTTTACCGACGTATGCTCCGGCACCTGAGCAAAGCTCATGCGGCTGCGGGGGAGATACCACAGATTCCCGAGCACATCGCCGCACGCCGGTCACTCTGGCTGACGGTACCCAGACGGAACTCGATCATGGTGCGGTAGCTATTGCCTCCATCACCTCGTGTACGAACACCTCGAATCCGTCGGTGATGATGGCCGCCGCCCTGCTAGCTCGCAATGCCAATGCTCGCGGGTTGAAGCCGAAGCCGTGGGTCAAGACCTCAATGGCCCCCGGATCACAGGTCGTGACGGACTACTACGAGAAAGCGGGTCTGTGGCCAGATCTCAATGCCTTAGGCTTCAATCTCGTCGGCTACGGATGTACCACCTGTATTGGAAACTCTGGCCCACTGCCGCAAGAAGTCTCAGATGCCGTCAACGCCAATGATCTGGCTGTCGTCTCCGTCCTATCTGGAAATCGAAACTTTGAAGGTCGGATTAACCCGGACGTCAAGATGAACTATCTGGCCTCCCCGCCTCTGGTGATCGCCTATGCTTTGGCCGGCACGATGGATTTCGATTTTGAACGCGAGCCGCTCGGTCAGGATCCTGATGGTAACGATGTTTACCTAGCAGATATTTGGCCAGATGCTGAGCAGGTTCAGGCCGTGATCGATGAATCTGTATCCCGCGAAATGTTTGAATCCTCGTATTCTAACGTCTTTGCTGGTGATGAGCGTTGGCGAGCACTGGAAACTCCGCAAGGGTCTACCTTCGAATGGGACGGAAACTCTACCTATGTGCGTAAGCCACCGTACTTTGACGGCATGACGATGGAGCTCACCCCGCTCAGTGATATTTCCGGTGCGCGGGTGCTTGCTAAACTTGGGGATTCGGTCACCACCGACCATATCTCTCCGGCTGGTGCTATCAAGCCAGATTCTCCGGCTGGCCGATACCTAACCGAGCATGGAATCGATCGTAAGGATTTCAACTCTTATGGATCACGTCGAGGCAACCACGAGGTAATGATTCGTGGAACCTTTGCAAATATCCGACTGCGTAACCAGCTTCTCGACGGAGTTGAAGGCGGATTCACGAAGAACTTCCTCACAGGCAATCAGGAAGCCATCTACGATGCCTCCCAGGAATATCAGCAGGCAGGAGTGCCACTTATCGTCCTCGCTGGCAAGGAATACGGATCTGGTTCTTCGCGCGATTGGGCGGCAAAGGGCACTGCTTTGCTCGGGGTGAAGGCAGTTATTACGGAGTCCTTCGAGCGGATTCACCGTTCTAACCTCATTGGAATGGGTGTGTTGCCTCTGCAGTTCCCAGCCGGTCAGAATGCCGATTCGCTTGGTCTAGACGGTACGGAAACCTTCGACATCACCGGCATAACGGAGTTGAATGAGGGGCGCACGCCAAAGACGGTTCACGTTCGGGCTACGGCAGCAGACGGAGGCGTTACGGAATTCGACGCTGTCGTTCGCATTGACACGCCTGGAGAAGCGGATTACTTCCGCAATGGGGGTATCTTGCAGTACGTATTGCGTAATCTTGCCCGACGCGCTGAGTAACGCTAACGGCAGATAGTGCGAATCGCTATCACATATTGATAGGCGGGTGGGGTGCTCGGTATGGGCAGTGCCCCACCCGTCGTCATTTATTCCTCGTCCCACTGATATGAAGCTCGCCAGTGTTAGAAATATTCCGTTGTGATTGGGGCGCTGAACTAACGCGGGTATGGGCAAGGTGGTAGTGTATCGGCAGATAGAATAAAGGAGAGTGCGTGTTCCTCGAGCAGATACACAGCCCAAAAGATTTATCGGCGCTTAGCCCGCGGCAGATGGCGACGCTTGCCCGAGAAATCCGTGAATTTTTGGTCGAAAATGTCGCCAAAACTGGCGGTCATCTGGGGCCGAATTTGGGAGTTGTCGAACTGACGATTGCACTCCATCGGGTTTTTGATTCTCCGCAAGATACGATCATCTGGGATACCGGCCACCAATCCTACGTTCACAAAATCCTCACTGGGCGCCACGACTTCACAAAATTGCGTCAGGAAGGCGGGCTGTCAGGATACCCCTCACGCGCTGAATCGGAATACGACGTCGTGGAGAATTCGCATGCCTCCACCGCATTATCCTGGGCAGACGGCCTATCGCGTGCTCGGCAATTAACCTCAGATCCTTCCCGGGTTGTCGCGGTGATTGGGGATGGGGCAATGACGGGCGGAATGGCCTGGGAAGCGTTGAATAATATCGCTGAAGATAAGGAACGGCCGCTGGTTATTGTGCTCAACGATAACGGTCGTTCGTATGCGCCGACGGTTGGTGGGATTGTGCGCCGCCTAGATCCGGTTCGCCGTCTCGACGCGCTACGAGTCAATCGAGAATATGAACAGTTCCTGAATTGGGGTAAACGCACGCTACATGGTGCGGGACTGCCTGGGCAGTTGACCTACGATGCATTGCACGGTCTGAAAAAGGGGCTGAAAGACGTCTTCTTTGACGCTGGAATCTTTGATTCTTTGGGATTGAAATATATCGGGCCGGTTGATGGGCATCATATTGGTTCCTTGATTGAGGCCTTCCAGATGGCGAAAAAATTTGGTGGTCCGGTTGTTGTTCACGCGATTACGGAAAAAGGTCGCGGGTATAAGCCGGCAGAGTCTCATGTGCCCGATAGATTCCATGCGGTAGGGCGTATTCATCCGGAAACCGGTTTACCGATTGAACCATCTCGTTTTGGGTGGACGTCAATCTTCGCTGAAGAGGTTTGCGCTGCAGCCCGTGCGGATCAATCTCTTGTTGGGATCACTGCGGCGATGTTGGAGCCCGTCGGATTGGCTCCAATGCGGGAAGAATTTCCCCAGCGGGTCATTGACGTCGGTATCGCGGAGCAACATGCATGCACAATGGCTGCTGGCCTCGCATACGGCGGTTATCATCCGGTTCTGGCCTTGTATGCCACTTTTATGAATCGAGGATTCGACCAGCTCCTTATGGATATTGCGTTACATAATGCGCCGGTGACGATCTGTTTGGATAGGGCGGGTATTACTGGCGATGACGGGGCCTCGCATAATGGTATGTGGGATCTGTCGCTGGCGGCGATGATTCCACACGTGCAGGTTGCCGTCCCGCGTGATGAAGAGCGAATGCGCGAGCAACTGCGTCGTTCGTTTGCAACCAATGGGCCGACGCTAGTGCGTTATCCGAAGGGATCGGTGCCGAATAGTTTGCCAGCAGCTCGTCGAATTGGCGATGTGGATATTCTGCGCGAACAGGGCGATCCGGCGCGTCGGCCGATCCTGCTGGTGGGAATTGGGCCAATGGCTCATACGGTTGTTGAAGCTGCTGAGCAGCTACCAGATGAGTCTCTCTGTGTGGTAGATCCATGCTGGCCGTTACCTATCGGTGCTGAACTTTGTGATCTCGCTCGACGGGCTGCTGGTGTGGTGGTGCTGGAAGATGGGCTGATCGAAGGAGGCGTCGGCGCGGCCTTACATAATGCTTTGAGTCAGATCCAATGTGATGTGCCGATGCGTATATGTGGTATTTCTCGTCATTTCCTGAACCATGCAAAACGAGACGCGATTTTGGAATACGAGGGGATGGCTGTGGCAGATGTCATTGCCGCAGTGCACAGTCTACGGGCAGGAAGCCCTGCCTAATTCACTGTAAGTGGCGTGATCGGGTGGCAGGTATCGCATACCTCTTAGCTGGCCCAAAATGATATGGCGCTAAAACGTTCTAGCGGGCTGTTATTGTGCCTAGAAATCGCCCCAGGTGTAAGAAAAGCCAGTGGGGTCGAATCCTGGGCGGCTGGCAGTATGCGCAGGTACATAGCTGATATAGGTGCTATTGGGTATAGCTCTAGCGGTAAGGATACAAACGGCGTCGATAATGGCAAAGGCTGGGAATGGGCAGCATATTAGCTCCACCCCAAACGAGGAGGTGTAGCGGAGCTGCCGGTGGATTATGCGCTGTGCATTGCGTGCAGAATTGGCTGGACTACTTCGTTAATCTGCCACGGACGCGCGCCATATTCTTGCAGCACATCACGTAACTCTGCTTCGGAATGCCATCCAACCCAGGCAGTGAGCCGCTGAATCTCTGGTTTAAGGAGGACACTTTGGTCAATCCCGAGCTTTTCGGCATGGGCAATCACTGCGGGGCGTAAAATCTCCCAACGTTTTGCCGCCTGCGGATGCGTCTTTGGCCAGCGCGTGATCGGCGGATAGGCTTTTGCCTTATCGTGATAATCGCGTTCCGGTAGCTCATGGGTGGGCAAACGCCAGGCAGTTTCGATGGCAGCCCACCATTGGGGGATATAACGTTGGCGCATACGAGGGCGTAATAACGGGCAGGTCGTAACGTCTTGTCGAGATCGAGGTTTGCGTCGAGCAAGTTCGGCTAGCACATCCGAGGGGACGATTTTACTGGGGGCAATATCGCGTTTTTGCGCCAGACGATCGCGGGTATTCCACAGCTCCCGAAGCATAGCTAGGGAACGTTGATCTCGCAGATGGGTACGTCGGGCTGCCTTACGCCAGGGCTGGGCGGCAGAGGGCGTCGGTTTGCGGGTGCGTATCTCCTCGCATTCTTCTTCAAACCAGGTGAAGCGTCCGGCTTCATGTAGCTGCTGGGTGAGAATATCGCGCAATTCGTGCAGGAGCTCAACGTCAAGGGCCGCATAATTCAATTCTTCGGCGGATAAGGGGCGTTGTGACCAATCTGCGGTGGCGTGCTCTTTTGCTAGTTTTAACTGCAGTAGCTCCACTCCTAGGGCTTGTAACGAGATATGTTCTCGGCCGAGGAGTTTGGCTGCCATCGCCGTATCGAATACCTTTTCTGGGAATAACCCCAATTCATGCAAGCAAGATAGATCTTGATCGGCGGCATGTAAAATCCACTCAGTTTTCATAACCTCGGCAAGGCCTACGAGCCGATCTTCGATTCCCACTGGATCAATGAGGAATGTTCCAGCTCCTGGGCGGCGTAACTGGATGAGATATGCGCGAGCGGAATAGCGAATCCCCATAGCACGTTCGGTATCAACGGCAATCGGTCCAGTACCGGCAGCCAGCCGCTGCACTGCCTGGTCAATATCATCGTGGGTTAATCCGACGGGGCCATCGCGCGGCTCTAAAAGCGGGCGTACATGTGCTGAGGTCAAATCTTATCCACCCGACGAGGTAGGCTGACGACGGATTCGCTCCACGGCCCTAGCCCAGCTAAAGTGGCAGCGAAGTTCGCCCATGCGTGTAAATGTTCGGTGAGATAGATAGTTCCTGGCGTCCACGATGCCCGCAGCTCCAGATCGACTCGCGAGCTATTGAGATGTAATCCGCCGAAGGTTTCGTTAAATACGCGGGTGACTGTGCCGTTGAGTGAATGGTAAGAGACTTGAGCGTCTAATTCATCTACTAACCATGACCATGCGACTTCTCCTAAAAGCGGGTCGTCACCCATTTCAGCGTCCATAGGAGCCTGAGCGTGGATAACGATTCGGAATGTTCCGTTCCAGGCTTCCTGACCGTCGGGGTCATGTAAAACAACGAATTTGGCTGAACCACGGAAATGATCGGGGTCGCGCTGTGCCGAATCGTTCACTTCTGCTTGTAAAGCTACCGCCCAGGGAGCAATGCGCGTTGGCCCAGGCATCTGGGCGATATGCAATTCGGGGCGGAAGGTTTGCCCTTTGAGGGATTCTAGGGCGGTGACGAAATCCGCAGGAGGTCCTTGCTGGTTCACCCTTTGACTGTATCGAGATATGTCGTCTTTCCGAAGATGGCGCGCCGATAGCTAGGCAAGCGTGATAGAAACCGTATTTTTGCTGGCAGTGCCGTGCGGAAAACAGACTCGCCAACGCGCTCGGCGCAACGATCTATTCGGCAAGAACGAATCCGTCAGCCCAGATGCGCAAAGAAAGAAATATAGCTATCTAGAGTGCGTTATCCCCAGATGGCGACATTCGGCGCCGACATGGAAACCTGTGGATCCCCAAGAGTGTTATGTGAGATATGCATGGCGGATTCGTCCCAGGCAAGCAGGAGCTCCTTACCGGCAATAGGCGGCGTAATATCAGTGTGCCCAGTAAGAGAAAAGACGATAACAACCGATCCACGTTCCATCCATCCTGATGGTGGAGCGCCATAGCGCGGTTTTGGCTCAGTATCGCCTTCGTGCGCAGGCGGCTCAACAAAGACACATCGGGTACGAGAGCGATCTCCGCTTGCAATATCTGCTACGGACGCGCGCAACCGAATAAGATCACGGACGAAATCATACATTCGGCGGTGATCCGTCAGCTCTAACTCAGACCAGTCCAATAAGGAAGAGATAAAGGTCTGTTCGTCTTGTGGATCAGCGGTGGCTAGAGGAACATCGGTTAAAGATATATCTGGATAGACGTCAGCCAAATCCCACTGAGCAAATTCGGCCATACGACCATCTTTAATACCTGCCCCCAGCTCAGGGCCGTGGTCAGTGAAATAGTGGAAAGGACGTTTCGTCGCCCATTCCTCGCCCATGAACAGCATCGGGGTGTAATGCGAAAGGAGGATCAGCGCTCGCGAAACAGCAACCTGTCCAAGAGCTAGCCGCTGCGTGGGACGATCACACAACAGGCGGTTGCCAACTTGGTCATGATTTTCGTCAAAGGCCATGAAGCAATGCCCACTGATCTCAGCCGGGATGGGGCGACCGCGTGAGGCACTGGGAAAAGCGAGCTCTTGCCCGATACGCACAAAACCGTTCTCAAAAGCGGCGCGCATTGCCTGCGGATCAACGTAGTCCTGATAGTAGGCGTTGTGCTCTCCGGTGAGCCATACGTGCAGTGCATGATGAATGTCATCTGTCCACTGCAGATCCATGCCTAAACCGCCCTGGGTAATGGGCGTAATCATCGCAGGATCATTCGCTTCAGTTTCCGCAGTCAAGGTGATCCGTCGGTCTAACTCAACGGATAATTCATTCATTTCCTGGGAAAGCTGAGCGAGAAAATGCGGCTCGGAGGAGTCAATAAGGTAATGTGCAGCGTCAATACGCAGAGAATCAATGTGATAATCCCGCACCCACTGGCGAGCATTATCTAAGAAATACCGACGAACTTCTTCACTGTTGTGGCCATCCAGATTAACGGCTAACCCCCACGGGGTGTGGTGAGCGTCAGTGAAATAGGGGCCGAATTGAGCCAAATAATTCCCATCTGGCCCCAGATGGTTGTATACCACGTCCAGGCATACAGATAGCTGACGTTCATGTGCGGCATTAACGAAAGCGACGAGATCTTCGGGTGCGCCATAGGGATGATGGATAGCGAAGATGGATACCCCGTCATACCCCCAGCCGCGCTTACCTGGCATAGGGGCGATGGGCATAAGCTGCACCACATCCACGCCAAGATCACGCAGATAATCCAAACGATTGATGGCAGCTCGAAGCGTCCCCTCAGGGGTGAAGGCTCCAACATGTAATTCGTAGTAGATTGCGCCGTGCAGATCACGTCCATGCCAATGCGCGTCTGTCCATTGAAACGTATCTGGATCAACAACTTGTGACGGACCATGTGCCCCGTATGGCTGGCACATAGAGCGAGGATCCGGCAGGGGCATACCGCCATCAAGATAGACGTAGTACTGCTGCCCATGAGGCAATCCCTCGGCAAGTTCGAACACCCCAGCACCACAGTTATGTAAGGCGCGATGCTGGCCGGTATCGCATAGTTCTACCGTCACTTCGTGGGCGTGCGGTGCCCAAATTCGCAGAGCTTTCATGAAATGCGCTCGCATACTGCTGCCGAGAACCGACCAAGTAGATCGGCAATAGGATGAGTGCCGCCGGAGAATTCCTCGTCGGTGAGTACATTGCGCCATTGACCCTCGGGCAAAACGACGCTGTGCGTGGCTAAGGCTGGGTCATTCTGACGCAGCGCAACGGTAATCAGGCCCGGTGTTTGGTCGTACATTCGAGCGAATGCGAGAGCATATCCAGTGGAAACCGGCAGCGGCTCATATCCGGCGTGTAGGAGTTGCGGTGTGCGGGCGCGCAACTGAGCAAGGCGGGAGGTGACCCAGAGTTTTTCTTCGTCAATACTGGGGTGAGCGGGTAAGCCGTCGCTCTCTAGGCGAGCGAGAAGCTGATGTAGGTAGGCGAAATCTACTGGGCGGCGATTATCCGGATCGACCAGTGAAGTCTGAGTGATTTCTTCCCCCTGGTAAATATCTGGAACGCCAACCATCGTCATGTGCAGAGCCTTTTGGGCCACGATCATCGCCCGTGCTCCTGGTTCAATGCGATTCATAAAATCCGCTAGCAACTCGCGTATTTCAGGGGATTCCACGGCAGTTTGTGCGTAGGTGAGCAGGGTCTGTTCGGCATTGGAATTCGGTTGCGTCCAGGTGGTCCACGTTTTTTGTTCGCGAGCAGCCTTCAACAGATACGCTGATAGTCGATCAAAGGGGATAGGCGCGTTATCTCGCCAGGTACCGATGATGGTTTGCCACATGAGCATTTCAATTTGCCCATCAATCTCGTTGCGTTCTTCGTCATTGAGTAGGCGACGCATACGCCCAAGGAGGCTCAGCCATTCGTCGTGATGATGAGAAAGCTGTGCGATATATGCGCGGACGTCTTCGCAACGTTTGGTGTCATGCGTGGTGAGTGTCGTCATGGATACTGGCCAGGTGCGCAGTTGTTGTTGCTGGAATGCATGGAAATCATCTGGTGAGATCGTCGGGGTATCAGGGCCGGCGCCGACTTCGTTCGCTGAGGTTAGCGCGGTGTAACGGTAGAAAGTCGTATCTTCTACGCCTTTTGCCATGACGGCTCCGCATACTTGCTGGAAGCGGATAATTGCTTCATTGCGGGCGGCTTCATGGGTGCGCCCAGCCGATCCGATTTCATTACCGAGAAGAATATCGACGACAACTTCCAGGGTTTCTAAATGATCGGCTTCTAGTTCTTGTGCGGCTCGTTCGGCGCAGGAACGCACAACTCGTTCCTCGTTGGGATGGGGGCGTTCTTTGGGAACGACGTAGGCGCGGTAGCGATCCATGTGGATGACTAATTCGGTGACGACATTATGTATTGCACGATAGGTATGGTCACGTAGTCGGACATCGCTGTGGCAGATCTCAGCGAGGAGAGTTGCCAGCCTATCGACCTCGGCAAATAGTGAGGTTTCGACGATCTGCCGTTTCGCGGCGATCTCCATATTGGTCAGTGTTTCTGTAGATTGTGATAGCTCAACGTAGCTCTGTGTTAATGCTGATAACCCTGCCGGATCGGTGAATAATCCTTGCAGGCGCATGAGTGCGTCATATCCGGTTGTGCCGGCGCAGGGCCAATCAGAGGGGAGGACTTCGTCAGTGCCGAGGATCTTTTCGGCCACCGTCCATACCTGCCCGGTTGCTTGTGCTAGATTGCGCAGATACTCGCGGGGATCTGCCAGTCCATCAGGATGGTCGATTCGTAGCGCATCGATATAGCCGCGGTTGACCAGATCGATGATGAGCGCGTGAGATTGCGCGAAAACCTCCGGATTTTCGACGTTAATAGCCGCGAGCGTATCGACGTCAAAAAATCGTCGATAATTCAGCTCTTCGTTGGCAACTCGCCAATAAGCTAGCCGGTAGAACTGGGCATCCAGCATCTGTGCGATGGGTAAGGATTCTGTGCCGCGTCGGATGGGGAATACGTGGTCGCCGTAGCGGATAACATGGCTCGGTTCAGATTCTCCGGGGATGACGATGGAATCCGTGAAAATATCGCCATTCGTTAAAACTTTGCCGATACGATCTGCGAGAACCGGCATGAGTAGCCCGTCGCCTGCATCGGATAGCTCAATATCAAACCACGAGAAGTAAAGGGAGTCGTGCCCATCACGCAGGAGCGACCACAGCGCGCGATTATGGTACAGCGGGGTAGGGACGGCCATGTGATTAGGCACAATATCGACGATGAGGTGCATTCCGGCGTGGTGGATTGCGTCGGCTGCTGCTTCAAATCCTTCTTGCCCACCTAGTTCGGTAGAGATACGCCCATGATCGACCACGTCGTAGCCGTGTGTGGAACCAGGAGCAGCCTGCAAGATCGGGGAGAAAAAGACGTCAGTCACCCCTAATGCGCGCAGGTAGGGAACAATCGCTTGGGCGTCGTGGAAAGTGAAGGACGGGGAAAGCTGAATACGGTAGCTCGTTACCGGCTGATGTCGATTAGCTGGAGGGACGTGCGGATGGTTAGGTATAGCAGTATGTGATTCCATTAGTGATAACACTCCTTGACAGCGTATCTCCACTCTATCGGCTTTTGGCGGTAGCGGGGAACGCACCGAGAGCGGGGCGAGTGGAAGAAAACAACGTAATGCGTGCTTAAATCAGATCGCTGCTGCGGTGCGTAGGCCGGTTGGGGCATGGAGAATCTGCGGTGGGATCGTGCCGGTAATGGCGGGATCCCTATCTCGATTTTTCCTGGACGTATGAGGCAAAGACGCAGATCATATTCATGCCGTGAGGGAATTACTATCGGCTAGGACGGGATCTTCGGCGCGCGAACGCATCAAGATGGTGACGGAATGTGCCCGGACCGGAAAAATATCGCCACTGGCGTATTCGTCACCGCTTAGCTCCTCCGACGTGGTGGTGAGCACTGTAGTCCAGGTGGCAGCCTCGGAGCTTGGCGGGATCGTAAAATCAAGATCCTCTTCCGAGGCGTTGTAGGCGAGGAAGAAATCATCGTCAACAACGGGGTTGCCACGATGATCTGGTTCAGCGATCCGTGCACCGTTCAAGAACACCATGACCGAGCGAGCGAACCAGGTGTCCCAGTTTTCCTCTGCCATTTCTTCGCCGTTGTTCATGTACCACATGATGTCGCCTTGCTCGGAGGCGCCACCGCGTCCGGCGTCGCCCTTAAAGAATCGGCGACGCCGGAATACCGGATGTTCGCGCCGAAGCTGAATGAGGCGTTGAACGAAGCGATGTAGTTCTGCCGCCTCGCTATTTGCCTCCCAATGTACCCACGAGATCTCACTATCCTGGCAGTACGTATTGTTATTTCCCCCTTGGGTGCGGCCGAGCTCGTCACCATGAGAAATCATGGGCACACCTTGCGAGGTCAGCAAAGTGGTAAAGAAGTTCTTTATTTGCCGCAGGCGGAGTTCAGTGATGCGGGGATCATCGGTTGGGCCTTCAACGCCATGATTCCAGGATCTGTTGTGCGATTCTCCGTCTGCCCCGCCTTCGCCATTCGCGTCGTTGTGTTTATTGTTGTAAGACACTAGATCACGCAGGGTAAAACCGTCATGTGCGGTGATGAAGTTGATGGAGGCAAAGGGTCGCCGACCAGAGTGTGCATACAGATCTGAGGATCCGGTTAACCGGCTAGCGAATCCGGATAGTACCGAGGGCTCGCCCCGCCAGAAATCTCGCATAGTATCGCGATAGCTACCATTCCATTCTGACCATAATGGCGGGAATTCACCGACGTTATAGCCACCTTCGCCGACGTCCCAGGGCTCAGCAATCAGCTTCACCTGCGAGATGATTGGATCTTGCTGGATAATGTCGAAGAAGGATGACAGCTTATCGACGGCATGTAGTTCCCGAGCCAGCGTAGAAGCTAGGTCGAAGCGGAAGCCATCCACATGCATGTCAACGACCCAATAACGTAGGGAATCCATAATGAGCTGCAAGGAATGGGGAGAGGACATGTTGAGCGAATTGCCCGTGCCGGTGGTATCAAAATAGTGAGCCTTATCGTTGTCAACGAGCCGATAGTAGGCGGCGTTATCGATGCCTCGGAACGATAGGGTCGGCCCCATGTGATTGCCTTCAGCGGTGTGGTTGTAAACCACGTCGAGAATGACCTCAATATCCGCTTCATGATAGGCCTTGACCATCGCTTTGAATTCTTCTACTTGAGATCCGCGCTCTCCAGAAGATGAATAGCTGTTATGTGGGGCAAAGAATCCGATGGTGTTATAACCCCAATAATTGGACAGCCCGCGTTCAAGCAGTGATGTGTCGTTAACGAATTGATGGATTGGCATGAGCTCTAATGCGCTGATCCCGAGATCTTTGAGGTAGTTGACCATCTGCGGGTGAGCCATCCCCAGGTATGTGCCGCGCAGCTCATCGGGAATATCGGGGTGTAACTGCGTCATCCCTTTCAGATGGGCTTCATAGATGACGGAGTTGTGATACTCGTGCTGAGGTGGGCGGTCGTGCCCCCAATCGAAGAAGGGATTGACTACGACGGAGAGCATGGTGTGGCCGAGGGAATCTTCTTCGGCGCGCTCCTGTGGGGCAAAGAAGTTGTAGGAGAAATTCGCTTGGTGGTTCTCTACGTGCCCTTCGATTGCTTTTGCGTAGGGATCAAGGAGGATTTTAGACGGATCGCAACGGTGCCCGTTTGCCGGGTCGTAGGGGCCGTAAACGCGGAACCCGTAGCGTTGTCCGGGGCGGATTCCTGGCAGATAACAGTGCCAGACGTAGGCATCGACTTCGCGTAGCTCAACGCGTGTTTCTTGCAGGTCGTCATCAACTAGGCACAACTCGATCCGGTCTGCCACGGAGGAGAAGATCGCAAAGTTTGTTCCGGTGCCATCGAAGGTTGCACCGAGGGGATACGGTTTTCCAGGCCAAATTTCCATACTGATAGGCTCTCATGAATAGCGGTGAATGAGTGAGAAGTTATTGCAAAATGCAAAGATGAAAAATGTGGTGGGCGATACTGGGATCGAACCAGTGACCTCTTCCGTGTGAAGGAAGCGCGCTACCGCTGCGCTAATCGCCCGCTAAATGTTGCACATGCATGCCCAATGAGGATAGCTGAGAGGACGCGTCTAGCGCAAATAAAACTAGACGTGGCGCAGGTCATGTTTTTCGATTAGACAACGGGCGCTCCGGCTGGCTATATTAGTCAAGCGTTCGAACTGAAAGAACGAATGCGGATGTAGCTCAGTTGGTAGAGCGTCACCTTGCCAAGGTGAAGGTCGCGGGTCCGAGCCCCGTCATCCGCTCGACGGCCACAGTGTGGTCCATGCGATCCGCACTAACCCGCGGTGGGTTGGCCGAGAGGAGAGGCAGCGGCCTGCAAAGCCGTATACACGGGTTCGAATCCCGTACCCACCTCGAAAGTCCGGGCGATTGGCGCAGCGGTAGCGCGCTTCCTTGACACGGAAGAGGTCACTGGTTCGATCCCAGTATCGCCCACTAGATATCCCTCGATATGTCGGGGGATTTTTTGTTTGCCTTTTGTTCTGGTCTGGTAGCCAGACCCTACCAGACCCCTGGGGCTAAAACCCGCCCGCGAATGTGGGTTATAGGACAAAATGTGTTGCTATTTTTCGGGTTTTTCGTTGTGTTGATGCGCGAAAGTGGGGGTTTTAGTTGGTTGTAGTCAACTAATTGGTCGGACAAATTGGGGTTATAGGACAAAATGTGTTGCTATTTTTCGGGTTTTTCGTTGTGTTGATGCGCGAAAGTGGGGGTTTTAGTTGGTTGTAGTCAACTAATTGGTCGGACAAATTGTGTTGCTTTTGTCGGGATTTTTTGGCGTTATTGCGGGGGAAACTGGGTGTTGTAGTTGGTGTGTTTTAGGGGTTTGGCACTCTGTTATGAATGACGAGTGTTAAGTGCCCGGGGTGCGG
>NZ_JBKIWR010000020.1:0-34193 GCF_046599595.1 Trueperella sp. LYQ143
CCGCACCCCGGGCACTTAACACTCGTCATTCATAACAGAGTGCCAAACCCCTAAAACACACCAACTACAACACCCAGTTTCCCCCGCAATAACGCCAAAAAATCCCGACAAAAGCAACACAATTTGTCCGACCAATTAGTTGACTACAACCAACTAAAACCCCCACTTTCGCGCATCAACACAACGAAAAACCCGAAAAATAGCAACACATTTTGTCCTATAACCCGCAAGGCACAACTTGCACTCCGCAGATAAAAAAGTGGACCCAGCCTGAGCTGGGTCCACCTGAAAGCACTGGGTTTAGCGCTTGGAGAACTGCGAGGCCTTGCGTGCCTTCTTCAGTCCTGCCTTCTTCCGTTCCACGCTACGGGCATCACGCGTGAGGAAGCCGGCCTTCTTCAATGCCGGACGGTTTGCCTCACGGTCGATCTCGTTCAGCGCACGGGAAATACCCAAGCGCAGGGCGCCGGCCTGACCAGACGTTCCACCACCGTGGATACGTGCGATAACGTCAAAACGGCCCTTGAGGTCGAGAAGCGTAAACGGATCGTTAACAAGCTGCTGGTGCAGTTTGTTCGGGAAGTAATCTTCCAAGGTGCGACCGTTGATCGTCCACTGACCAGAGCCAGGAACGAGACGGACACGGGCGATTGCTTCCTTGCGGCGGCCAAGACCCGCACCCGGAGCGGTCATGGATGCACCCTGACCGGTGGGCTTCGTGGGGGTCTCAGTCGAATACGAGCTCAGTTCTTCGAGCTCTTCGGTTTCAACGGTGGTCTCTGCCACGGTTCTCCTTAGGTAAATTCTGGCCAGGGATTACTTGGCAACCTGCTTGAGCTCGAAGGGCACCGGCTGCTGAGCGGCATGCGGATGCTCGCTACCACGGTAGACCTTCAGCTTGGAAAGCTGCTGACGTCCGAGAGTGTTCTTCGGCAACATACCGGCGATCGCCTTGTAGACAGCGCGCTCAGGGTTGTGCTCGAGAAGTTCGGCGTATGACGTTGCCTTCAAACCACCTGGGAAACCAGAGTGGCGATATGCCATCTTCTGCTCGTGCTTCATGCCGGTCAACGCCACCTTTTCGGCGTTAATAACGATGACGTAGTCACCCGTATCGACATGCGGAGCGAAAGTCGGCTTATGCTTCCCACGGAGCAGGGGTGCAACCTGAGCTGCCAAACGGCCAAGGACGATATCGGTGGCGTCAACGACGTACCACTTCTTCTCGATATCTCCGGGCTTCGGTGTAAAAGTGCGCACTTGCGTAGCCTTTTCTCTTCTGTAATCTTGGCAAATCTGCGGATGGCTTTACCGCTTTTTGCCAGTGGTCTCAAAGGATGTTGCATTCTTGACGAGTGGGAAGGACATCAAGGTCACAACGGTTTCTTATTGTAATGACCTGTGACCGCAATGGTCAAAGATGTTTGTCAGGCTGTGGCAGGTTTAATATCTATGAGTTCCGATGCGCCTAGTGCGATGGTCCGTAACTGCCGACATATAAGATCAATAGCTGTATTCTGCCGCGATGGAGCAGAACTAATACACATGACAAGTTGCCGCGTTCCCAATCCCGGAACGTAATGCACCTTAATCCCTTCACGTCGATCTGCCAACCCGAGCCGTGGCAGTACCGCCACCCCTAATCCGGCTTGCACCATAGACAAGGCAACGTCATAATCCTGAAAGACGTACTGCTGCGAAGGCGTAAAACCCCAGCTACGTGCTAATCGCTCAGTCGCTCGCCCGACGACAGAATCCGGATGCGCGCCCAACCACGGATATTGGACAAGTTCTCGCGGATCTGCCGGTAACGCAAATCGCGCCGGATATACCACATACCACGGCTCTTCCAAGAGCGGATAGATCCGCGTTCCGCGAGGCGCTGTGGGCACATCCGTATCGCTTTCCAATACGGCGATGTCTATCGTGTTTTGCCGCAGATATGCCAACGACGCACGCGAATCACCTTCCCGAACATGCACGTCAACGCCAGGTGCTTGCTCAGCGAGTGCCTCTAGATTTGGCAGAATGAGGCTTCGTATCACCGTCTGAAATGCCCCGACACGAACGATCCCCGTCGGTGTTCCGGCATATTCCAACAGATCGCGCTCTAAATGCTCACATTCCTGCTCAACCTGTTGTGCGACCTGCGCTACGAGGCGTCCGGCATCCGTCAGAATCGCACCGCTGGCGGTGCGAACGAGAAGAGTATGCCCACATTCATGTTCCAGCTTATTCATCTGTTGGCTAACAGCCGACGCTGATACGCCTAAGACGTCAGCAGCCGCCTGGATACCACCCTCTCGCGCCACCGTCAACAAAATAGATAGGCGCTGCACAGAGATCTTCATAAGAATAACTTAAATATATTTGTAGTTTATTTCAATTGACCTTAATCCTATTATGGCTCACAATCATTACGTGAATGGCGCACCTATGACGATCATAATGACGCTCGGTTGGATCGGAGCTGTCACCTATCTCTATAGTTTCTATTGCGTCTCACGTGGCAAGCTTATGGCTGATTCACTGCGCTATCAGGGGCTCTGCCTGATTTCTGGATCGCTGTCTTTAGTGACGTGCGCGGCTACTGGTGCGTGGCCCTCCGTCTTTACTAACCTCATTTTCGTCGGTATTGCTTGTTATATCGTGCTCACTGTTAAGCGCCGATATTTATTTGAGGTATTGCGGCGGCGCTGTACGCCATCCGGTCGGAAAACCGCCGCTTGCACATCCCCGGAAACCGAAAACTCTGAATGTACAACGGCTACCACTATTATCACGGCAGATTAACGTACCCCTACTCGCCTGCCTATCTGCATAGACGGAACCACTATTAGCAACCCGTTATTCGCATGAAGAACAAGGCTCTCCATCCGCACCTCGGAACTGCCGGGCAATTCGAGCCTGCTCACCGTAGCGCGCTGGATCGGGATAGCCCACAGCAGCCAAAGTCAAAGGGTGGGCCGGAGCAACAACTACTTCGCCATCTCGACACCGTTGACGTAACCGTTGCCCTGGCCAGCTCTCTTCCCGCTTACCGTTTCCCACTCGAATAAGCGTTCCCATCATGGTTCGCACCTGCGAATGGCAAAAAGCATCCGCCCGGGCATATCCAGTAATCACACCTGCCTCATCACGAGAGAAATGCAGTTCATACAGAGTCCGTATGGTTGAGGCGCCTGGCCGAGGCTTGCAATATGCCAAAAAATCATGCTCTCCTAGCAGCGCTTCAGCAGCTCGGTTCATCGCAGCAATATCCAGTTCCTCCTCACACCACAGCACATCCCGTTGACGTGGATCCCACAGCTCAACCCGATCTGCAATCCGGTATGTGTAGGCGCGCCACAGGGCCGAAAAACGGGCGTCAAATTCTGAGCTGGTTTCACGCACGTGACGAATAATCACGTCGCTATATCCCCGAATACCAGCACAACGGCGCACTAGCATAGCATTGGCCCGACGCCGTAAACTCATCGCTGGATCGTGACCAGATCGCCCTCCGAGAGCCGCAAAACGCTCCGGATCAACGTCAAAATGTGCACACTGCCCCAAGGCGTGTACCCCTGCGTCAGTGCGCCCTGCAACGGTCAACACCACTGGCTGACGGATTATCGTCGTTAATACCTCTTCAAGTTCCCCTTGCACCGTTCGCAATCCAGGCTGGCTCGCCCAGCCGTGGAACCCGTAGCCCTCATAACTGACATCAATACGTAGCCTCATGCCATCCAGCATACTGGCTTGCGCAAACAGAACATTCACTTCTCCACAGCAGGTAACCGTAACTGCCATCCACAACAGGGCTGCCTCAACTGGTTCGACTTAGAGTTTTGCGCTACCGTCTAGGCTATGGGAACACAGGCACAACCAGAATCGCCACTCACGCTCTGTATTGATTGCGGTGGCGGAGGTATTAAATCGACGTTGCTTGACGCGGGCGGATTCCAATGCTCTGATGTTGTTCGCACCCCTGTCCCCTATCCCTTTTCGCCGAACGATCTAATTAATGTTATTGACCAGCAGATCCGCGACGTCAGCCCAGACGCTTCGCTTTCTTTCTCTCGGATCACCCTGGGCATGCCGGGAATGATCCGCCACGGAGTAGTTGTCTATACGCCGCATTACATTCGCCGAGCTGGGCCCCACACTCGTATCCTGCCGCAGTTAGAAGAAGCGTGGACGGGGCAGGATATGCAAACCGCTCTCGAAGTTCATTACGGAGTTCCCGCTCTGGTTCTCAACGACGCAGAGGTTGCGGCAGCCGGAGTGGTACGTGGTCAAGGGTTAGAACTCGTCCTTACTCTTGGAACCGGACTCGGATCGGCATTCCTTGATAACGGTCGGCTTGCCCCGCATTTGGAGATTTCCCATGCCCCCATGCGGTGGGGATTAGTGTACGACGACGTAGTTGGCGAACATGAACGTTTGCGTTTGGGCGATTCTGCCTGGTCGCGTCGCGTTCTCAAAGCCATCGAATCACTTTGGCCAATCTTTCGGTGGGATACCTTGTATCTCGGAGGGGGAAACGCCGCGCGAATTACAGATTCTGTTCGTTCGCGCATGCCTGGAGTCATTTTCGTTCCTAATATGGCAGGCATGAATGGCGGCGTACGCGCCTGGTCAATGGTTGGCCGCGGATAACATATTGAGGTATATGACGCTCGTATATGACGCTCGTATCTGCCAGCGTCCGTCAATATACCCTTGAGGCAATCACGCAATATGAATATGCAACTCGCGGCGTATCCCATCATCTATTATCTAATGCCGTATTTCCTCATCACGATGAACTATATGCGGCTATCAGTGCATACTAGCTATGGCAAGATAGTTACATTCTTGAGTATGTTAGGCATCGCACGCTTTCCTACCCTCAACCTGATTTCGAAGTATTCGTAGCAAGATACACGCTCTCACGCTCTGACGCTCGCTGCCTATGTAAACCAAAGCTGAGAGCACATGAGTTTTTCTTTCTTTTTCCCTCTCTACCCTCCTCCGAGGAAATCTGGCCACCGTAGTTCTTTCCGGCATCGGCGTGGAGGTATTGACGACGTAATAAGGCAGGTTGTCCCAGATTTTAGCCTTTGATTCCGGATTTTTACCCGTAAAAGCCATTGCGGGGAAGCCCGATTGGGCTTCCCCGCAATGGAATAACAGAAGAATCTAATTACTTCTCGTCGCTAGCGTCAGTCGCTTCCTCGACTTCGACCGATTCAACCTTCTCAGCATCCTCCGGCGTTTCCGTCGTCGGCGCCTCTTCGGTCACTTCCTCAGCCGGCTTGGCTGTTTCCGCAGCCTTCTTCGCTACCTTCTGAGCTTCCTTAACAACTGCCTGCTTCGGAGAGACTGGCTCAAGAACGAGCGAAATCTCAGCCATGGGGGCATTGTCGCCCTTACGGTTCGGCAGCTTAACGATACGGGTGTAACCGCCGTTACGCTCAGCAAACTTCGGTGCGAGTTCCTCAAACAGCACGTATGCGCTCTCACGGTTGTTCAGCACCTTGAGTGCCAGACGGCGGTTGTAGGTATCGCCTTTCTTCGCCTTCGTGACGAGACGCTCCATATACGGGCGAACCCGACGGGCGCGAGCTTCCGTCGTCACCACTGACTTGTGCTCAATAAGGGACTTGCACAAATTAGCAATAATCTTGCGCTCGTTGGCTGGGCTGCCACCGAGACGTGCCCCCTTGGTGGGCTTGGGCATAATAACTCCTAAAATTCTTTCACGGGCCAACGCCCGTAGCCGCGATGCGGCAGTCCTAGTTAAACGTCGTCGCTAAATTGCATGCCGTAGGCGTCGTCGCCAAAGCCTGACATGTATCCTGCCGGCGAATCCTTCAACCGCAAATCAAGTTTGGCCAGCTCATCCTTCACATCTTCAATCGACTTCGCACCGAAGTTGCGAATATCTAGAAGATCGGCTTCAGAGCGCAAAACCAGCTCACCGATGGTATGGATACCTTCACGCTGCAAACAGTTCTGCGAACGAGCAGGGAGGTTAAGAATGGTAATCGGGCGCTGCAAATCAGATGACTGCTGCTCGACAACCGGAGCTTCTTTCAGCTCAAGCCCTTCAACCTCTTCATTTAGCTCGGTGCACAGCCCGAACAGCTCAACAAGAGTCTTACCGGCGGAAGCAAAAGCGTCACGCGGAAGCATCGACGGCTTGGTTTCAACATCGACAATGAGCTTGTCGAAGTCGGTCCGCTGCCCCACACGAGTGGCTTCTACCTTGTACGAGACTTTAACAACCGGCGAATAGATTGAATCAATCGGAATCCGACCAATTTCGTAGTCCGGCGAGTTATTCTGCGTTGCTGACACATAGCCACGACCGCGTTCAACCGTCAGATCAACTTCAATCTTGCCCATGTCGTTCAAGGTCGCGATGACGAGATCTGGATTGTGGATCTCCACGCCTGCGGGAGGGGTGATATCCGAAGCGAGCACCTGCCCTGGGCCCTGCTTACGCAGGTACATCAGCACCGGCTCATCATGCTCGGACGTCACAACGAGTTCCTTCAGATTCAAAATAATTTCGGCAACATCTTCCTTGCAGCCGTGAATCGTCGAAAACTCATGCAACACACCGTCAATATGAACGGAGGTGATCGCAGCACCAGGAATCGACGAGAGCAAGGTACGGCGTAGGGAGTTACCCAAGGTGTAACCAAAACCAGGCTCGAGTGGATCGAGCGTGAAACGCGAACGCGTATCGGAAATCTTTTCTTCCGTCAGCGCGGGACGCTGTTCAATGATCACGGGTTTATCCTTTCATCAGATGCCCGCTATATGACACCTGCGAGAAATTCTTAGGGTGAAACTGCAGGAAATCCTGCCGGATAGTAGATAACCTCGGCCATCTACTACTTCATCAGACGCGGCGGCGCTTAGCCGGGCGGCAACCGTTGTGAGCCTGAGGCGTAACATCAGAAATCGAGGTTACTTCCAGACCCGATGCCGTCAACGAACGGATCGCGGTTTCACGTCCTGAACCAGGACCCTTAACGAACACATCAACCTTCTTCAGACCATGATCCATGGCCCGACGGGCAGCGTTTTCCGCAGCTAGCTGAGCAGCATACGGGGTGGACTTACGCGAGCCCTTGAAGCCGACCATACCGGCAGAAGCTGACGCGATGACTTCACCCTTGGTGTCCGTGATCGAAACGATCGTATTGTTAAAAGTGGACTTAATGTGCGCCTGCCCGTTGAGGACATTTTTGCGCGTGCTACGACGCGGACGGCGCTGAGACTTGGCTGGCATCTATTAACACTCCTGATCTGCCGAATTACTTCTTCTTCTTGCCGACAACGGTGGACTTCGGCCCCTTGCGGGTACGTGCGTTCGTCTTTGTACGCTGACCGTGTACGGGCAGACCACGACGATGACGCAGACCCTGGTAACAACCAATCTCGACCTTACGGCGAATATCTGCTTGAATCTCGCGGCGCAAATCACCTTCGACCTTGTAGTTCTCGTCGATGTGATTCTTCAGGCTGATCATTTCGTCCTCGGTCAGATCACGCACGCGGGTATCCGGGTTGACCCCCGTCGCCTGCAGAGTTTCGTGAGCACGAGTGCGACCAATGCCGAAAATGTACGTAAGCGCAACCTCAACGCGCTTATCGCGCGGGAGATCTACGCCAGAAAGACGTGCCATGTTTTGGCTCCTTGTGTCTTTATCCGAAGGTGTGGAGCATTACTTCCCGAATGGGCCTCAGCCTTCGGACTGAGGGTTGCATGGGCGAAACCAACGCTAGTAATGCAATGACTGTGGATGCCGATCCACGACCAGGAGTGCCCTGGCTGCCAGGTTATCCCTGACGCTGCTTGTGCCGCGGGTTATCGCAGATAACCATGACGCGACCATGCCGGCGAATGATCTTGCAGTTTTCGCAGATCTTCTTAACGCTAGGCTTGACCTTCATTTATGGTGCTTCCTATGCCGGAAAATCCGGCGCTCGATGGGTTACTTGTAACGGTAGACGATACGGCCGCGGTTGAGATCATACGGAGTGAGCTCAACGACAACACGATCTTCCGGAAGGATCTTGATGTAGTGCTGACGCATCTTGCCAGAAATATGGGCGAGCACCATGTGCCCGTTCTCCAATTCGACCCGAAACATCGCATTGGGCAGGGCTTCAGTTACTCTGCCTTCTACTTCGATGACGCCTTCTTTTTTCGCCATGTTCCCCACTAACCTGATTTTTGCTGCGTCGAAAGAAGTTCTCCCGACGAGGCCCCGAGGGGCACCAACGCACAATTCTACGCGACAACACTGACCTGTGAAAAGGCAGAATCTGGTGGAGCACGTCACGAAGAAACAGCATCTTCGTCAATATCAGTTCCGGCGGCTCACATCAAAACGATAAATTTCAATAGCATGTAAGAAGAAAGATCTCGTAGCAGCTATAGAACCTAAACATTTCGGACTATCAGCTAGATAAATGCTAGTTATTTGTTCTGTTCCGCTAGCTGAAACCGATTAATCCAACGGAACTGGCGTGATACCAAAAGGCGCTAATCCGGCGACCCCACCATCAGGAGCAGAAAGCACCCATATACCCTCTTCATGCAACGCAACCTCATGTTCCCAATGCGCTGCGTCAGATCCATCTTGAGTAACTACCGTCCAGCCATCTTCCAAAACGCGGTTCGCTTGATTTCCTGCCGCTAACATCGGCTCAACACACAGTACCATTCCCGCCCGAAGTCTCGGGCTTCTCCCCCGCGAACGGTAATGCAGGACATCAGGCTCTTGGTGCATTTGACGTCCGATGCCGTGCCCAACATAGTCAATAAGGATATCTGGCTGTTCATCATCCGGCAGGGAGGTAATAAAATCATCGATTGCTTCACCGATATGCCCGACGCGCTTACGCGTTGCCATTGCCGCAATCCCAACCCACATGGCGTGTTCCGTAATATCCGACAGCCGTTTCCGAGCGGCATATACCTGCGGATCTCCACCAGGGAGCACCATAGTAAAGGCAGCATCGCCATTCCAGCCATCAACAACTGCACCGCAATCGCACGAGATAATATCTCCGGGCTGGAGAACTCGATCATCGGGGATACCATGCACAATAACGTCATTAACTGACGTACAAATCTGGGCTGGATAGTCATAGTATCCGTAGAAATTCGATTGTGCCCCGGCTTCACGCAAAACGTCAAGCGCGATAGCGTCGCAATCTCTGGTCGTCATCCCAGCCGTGATGTGTGATTGTAAGGCGCGATGAATCTGTGCCACCACAAGTGCGGCCCGACGCATCTTGCGGATCTCATCATGAGTCTTATATTCGATCACCGCGTGCTTTACCTTGCGTCAAGGGCTGCGCGAAGCTGCGCAATAAGACGCTGCTCAACATCAGCGATACTGCCCATACCGTCAACAGCAACGACAAGACCACGGTTTCGATATACCTCTAGCAACGGGCGCGTTGAGTTGTGATAGACCTCAATACGGTGCCGAATCACTTCCTCAGTATCATCCGCACGATTTTCTAATTCCGCGCGGCGAAGCAGACGCCCGATAATCGCCTCGTCAGGGATCTGCAACTCGATAACAGCATCTAATTGCTGATCCCTATCGGCAAGCATTACATCAAGGGCATCGACTTGGCTCAAGGTACGCGGATAGCCGTCCAGCAGGAAACCACTACTCTTGCCCATCTGATCGAGACGATTAGCCACAACGCGATCAGTAAGCTCATCAGGCACTAAATTACCGGCTTCAATATACGAAGCCAACAGGGTGCCTAAATCAGAACCGCTCGCAATTGCTTCCCGAAAAACCTGACCGGTGGAAACCCACGGCACATTGAAGTTCTCCGAGATGGCATTGGCTTGTGTGCCTTTGCCTGCTCCCGGCGGCCCCACAATCACGAGACGGTAGCTCATCGCAAGAATCCCTCATAGTGGCGCTGTTGCAATTGAGCGTCAATATCTTTGACAGTCTGCAAGCCGACACCCACCAAGATGATGATGGATGTACCGCCGAAGGCCATCGAACGAATACCCATCTGGTTGAATACCACCAGCGGAATCATCGCAATAATCGCCAGGTACAAGGCGCCAACCCAGTTAATACGATTAATGACATAACGCAAGTAATCTGCCGTCGGTTGACCCGCACGGATACCGGGGATGAAGCCGCCATAACGCTTCATATTGTCTGCCACTTCTTCTGGATTGAACGTAATGGACGTGTAGAAGAAAGCAAAGAACACAATCAATAATGCGTATGCAATGAGGTACCACACGGAAGCACGAGTGAAATGCAGGTGCAACCACTGGACCCAGCTTGAGTTCGGATCGCCAAACTGAGCAATCATCTGCGGTAGCGAGAGAATTGAGGACGCGAAAATGACCGGAATAACGTTGGCCATATTGATCTTAAGCGGAATATACGTGGAGGTTCCACCATAGGTACGGCGACCAATTACCCGCTTTGCATATTGAACCGGGATACGACGCTGGGACTGCTCCACGAAAACAACAACCAGCGTGATTGCGAGGAACATAGCCACAACAATTGCCACTCGCGCCGCTCCGCCGTCAGAGCGGAACACGTTCGTCAGCATAGCTGGGAAGTTCGCAGCAATACCCGTGAAGATCAGCAGCGACATACCGTTGCCGACGCCGCGTTCAGTAATCAATTCACCGAGCCACATAATCAAACCCGTACCGGCAGTAATCGCAATAATGGCAACTACCAGGCGCAACGGGGTGGCACCCGGAATCGGATGTACAGAACAGGTGGTAAACAACTTGCCATTAGCAATGGATACCATCACCGACGCTTGAAGCACAGCAAGGAAAATCGTCAAGTAACGGGTATATTCGGTGAGCTTGGCAGTACCCGTCTGCCCTTCTTTATGTAGCTCTTCAAATTTAGGAATCACCACACGCATCAACTGAACAATAATTGATGCGGTAATGTACGGCATGATTCCCAATGCAAAGACGGAGATCTGAAGCATTGCACCGCCAGAAAACATGTTCAGCATAGTGAAAATATCGGCAGTACCTTGTTCCGACAAACACTGCTTGACGTTTTCATACGAGACGAACGGTGCCGGCACATACGTACCCAGACGGTAGATCGCCATAATCATAATGGTGAAGAGCAGCTTTCGCCGTAAATCCGGGGTGCGAAATGCTGATACGAGTGCTTTTAACACAACAGTCCTCCATTTGCCGACTCGAACGAGCCGTTGCGCGGTATAACCAGTTGCCCTGGGAACCCAATGCTTCCTCAGCCTTGCGTTCCGTATAGCTACTATACCCGCACGAGTTAGCTATGCACCTACTCTTCTCCTGGTGCATAGACCACAAAATTACGTAAGGAACGGCCGGAATTCACCGTAGTGAATGCCGGCCGTTCTCCGTTTTAGGCGTCACGCTTAGCGAGTGACCCGCCAGCAGCCTCAATCTTTTCCTGAGCGGAACGCGACCATGCATCGGCGGTGACATTAACCTTGACGGTAATATCGCCAGTTCCTAGGATCTTCACCGGACGATTCTTACGAACCAAACCGTTATTAACGAGATCCTCAACCGTGATCGTGCCTCCCTTAGGGAACACTTCAGCAAGCGCATCCAAGTTAACGACCTGGTATTCCACGCGAGCCGGGTTCTTAAAGCCACGCAACTTCGGCAGACGCATGTGCAACGGCATCTGACCGCCTTCGAATCCGGGGCGAACCGTATTGCGCGCATGCGTACCCTTGGTACCGCGACCAGCCGTTTTACCCTTCGAACCCTCACCGCGTCCAACGCGGATCTTGGAGCGATTTGCACCCGGTGCTGGACGAAGATCATGAATCTTCAGCGGCTCGGAATTGGTTTCGGTAGCCATTAGTCAACCTCCTCCACACTCACCAGATGAGCGACCTTCTGGATCATTCCGCGCACAGCGGGAGTATCCTCGCGAGTCACCGACTGGTGAATCTTACGCAGACCGAGCGAGCGCATCGTCTCGCGCTGGTTCTGCTTGGTGCCAACAAGGCCCTTCTTCTGCGTAATCTTCAGCATTATGCACCAACTCCTGCGGCAGCAGCCTCATTCTCAGCACGCTGTGCTTCGAGGGCGGCGTCCTCGCGTTCCTTCGCTTCGTGCTCGGCACGTGCGCGAAGCATTGCTTGCGGTGCAACTTGATCAACCGGCAAACCACGACGGGCAGCCACTGCTTCCGGCTGTTCTAGCTTCTTCAGCGCAGCAACCGTGCCATGCACAATGTTGATTGCGTTGGATGAACCCAGCGACTTGGTGAGCACGTCATGAACACCAGCGGCCTCCATGACGGCGCGCACCGGACCGCCGGCGATAACGCCAGTACCCGGGGAAGCCGGACGCAACAACACAACGCCTGCTGCATCCTCACCCTGCACAATGTGCGGAATGGTTGTTCCAATACGCGGAACCTTAAAGAAATTCTTCTTAGCCTTTTCCGTGCCCTTAGCAATTGCTGCGGGAACTTCCTTGGCCTTGCCGTAGCCGACACCGACGGTACCGTTGCCGTCACCAACCACCACGAGCGCAGTGAAGGACATCCGGCGACCGCCCTTAACGGTCTTTGCTACACGGTTAATCGTCACGACGCGCTCGATGTAGGGACTCCTGTCATCTGCGCGACGATCGGTGCGACGCTCGTTACGTCGTCCATCACGACGACGATCTTCACGCTGATCGCCCTCGGAACGACGTCCACGCTGCTCTGCAGCCATGTCTATATCCTCTCGTTCCAGATCACAGGGTCAATCCGGCTTCGCGGGCGCCTTCGGCAACCGCGGCCACACGACCGTGATACTTGTTTCCTGCACGATCAAAGACGACGGCGGTGATTCCGGCGTCCATCGCGCGCTTACCAATACGCACGCCCACCTCGCGTGCCTTCGCTACCTTACCGTCGCCATCTACCGAGAAATCGGCTTCCAGCGTCGAGGCGCTTACCAGAGTGCGACCGACGGTATCGTCAATGATCTGGGCAACCATATGGCGGTTCGACCGAGAAACGACGAGACGTGGACACTCAGCAGTGCCAGACACGCGCTTGCGCAGACGCTGGTGGCGGCGCTTACGAGCAGCAAAAGAGCTCTTGGACTTAGACGAGATGCCCATTACTTACCAGCCTTTCCAGCCTTGGTCCGAACGTATTCGCCAACATAGCGGATACCCTTGCCCTTGTACGGCTCAGGCTTGCGCAGCTTGCGAATCTGTGCCGCAATCTCGCCAACCTGCTGCTTGGAGATACCGCAAACAGCGAACTTCGTCGGGCTATCAACTTGGAATGTGATGCCCTCTGGCGCCGGAACGGTAATCGTGTGCGAATATCCAAGGGAGAACTCTAGATCCGTTCCCTTAGCAACAACACGGTAACCCGTACCACGAATCTCCAGAGCCTTGGTGTATCCGTCCGTAACACCAATGATGTTATTCGCGATCAGGGTACGAGTCAGACCATGCAAAGACCGAGAAGCGCGCTCGTCATTCGGACGGGTCACGACAACTTGACCATCTTCCACAGCTACTGAAATCGGTGCTGGGATCGACTGTGCAAGTTCGCCCTTAGGCCCTTTGACGGTCACTACTTCGTTAGCAATCGTCACCTCAACGCCTGCCGGAATAGAGATCGGGAGCTTACCAATACGCGACATTGTAGAACTCCTCTCCCTTACCAGATGTAGGCGAGGACTTCCCCACCTACACCCTTGTCCTTGGCTTCACGGTCGGTAAGCAGACCAGAGGACGTGGACAGAATTGCCACGCCGAGGCCGCCGAGGACCTGAGGCAGGTTGGTGGACTTTGCGTAAACACGAAGTCCCGGCTTAGAGATACGACGCAAACCGGCAAGCGCACGCTCACGATTCGGGCCGTACTTCAGGGTTACAGTGAGCGTCTTGCCCACATTGGCTTCTTCGACAGTGTATGTGTCGATGTATCCCTCACGCTTAAGGATGTCGGCAATCGAAGCCTTCATCTTCGAGTACGGCATATCAACCGTCTCGTGGAACGCCGAATTGGCGTTGCGCAGACGCGTGAGCATATCTGCAATCGGGTCTGTCATAGACATCGGGCAGCAGCCCTTCCTCGTCGCGGTTTCCTTTTCAGACCTGCGACGTAGTTTCTTACCAGCTGGACTTCTTAACGCCCGGGAGTTCGCCCCGCAGGGCCATCTCGCGCAGGCAGACTCGGCACAGGCCGAACTTACGATAGACGGAGTGCGGACGACCGCAACGCTGACAACGCGTGTATGCGCGAACAGCGTACTTTGGCTTCCGGGCCGCCTTATGCTTCAGAGCAGTTTTAGCCATCAGTTCTCCTTGAACGGGAAGCCGAGTTGACGCAGCAGAAAGCGTCCCTCGTCATCGGTCTTAGCAGACGTCACCACGGTGATATCCATACCGCGCACGCGGTCAATCTTGTCCATATCGATCTCGTGGAACACGGTCTGCTCGGTCAAGCCAAAGGTGTAGTTTCCATGGCCATCGAACTGCTGCGGAGACAAACCGCGGAAGTCGCGGATACGCGGCAGCGCTGTTGACAACAAGCGATCGAGGAACTCCCACATACGATCACCGCGAAGCGTAACGTGGCAACCAATTGCTTGACCTTCGCGCAGCTTGAACTGAGCGATGGATTTACGAGCTCGGGTCACCTGCGGCTTCTGACCGGTGATAGCAGTAATATCCGCAATAGCTCCTTCCAAGACCTTGGAATCACGAGCAGCGTCACCGACGCCCATGTTCACAACAATCTTGGTTAAGCCACCAACGTTATTCACGTTGTCGTGCTTAAATTCTTTCTGCAGTGCCGGGAGGATTTCCTGGCGGTACTTCGTCTTCAAACGAGGCTGGTTCACAGCTCGATCTCCTTCCCGCCACGGCGGCCGATACGCTCACGCATGATCTTTGTGCGACCGTTACGCTCGACCTCAACCTCACGGAAGCCCACACGCACTGGCTTCTTATCCGGACCAACAAGCATCACGTTTGACACGTGAATAGGAGCTTCGATGGTCTCAATACCGCCCGTGACCGCACCACGATCAGTGCGTCCCACGCGGGTGTGCTTCTTAACGCGCTGAACGCCTTCAACGATCACGCGGTTATTGCGAGTATCTACTTCGAGAACACGACCTTGCGCACCCTTATCACGCCCGGCAATGACCTGAACGAGGTCACCCTTCTTGATCTTCGCCATTAGATCACCTCCGGTGCAAGGGAGACGATACGCATGAACTTCTTATCGCGAAGTTCGCGTGCCACGGGCCCGAAAATACGGGTACCACGCGGCTCGGTGTCATTCTTCAGAATGACGGCTGCGTTCTCATCAAACTTAATGTACGAGCCGTCTGCACGACGCGTACTCTTCTTGGCACGGACGATAACGGCCTTAACCACATCGCCCTTCTTTACGTTTCCGCCAGGAATGGCATCCTTGACGGCGGCGACGATGATGTCGCCAATTCCGGCGTAGCGCCGGCCAGAGCCACCGAGCACATGGATGCACAGGATTTCCTTTGCACCTGTGTTGTCGGCGACCTTGAGCCGCGACTCCTGCTGGATCATTTACATATCTCCTGTCGTCGTGCTGGTTCTCACCGAGTGAGCCTTGCCGAACGGATGGGTTGACATCGTGGTAGCCGTGGTCGAATGACCACGGCTCCACGCACTACTTAGCCTTTTCGATGACCTCGACCACGCGGAAATGCTTGGTCGCGGACAACGGGCGGGTTTCCATGATACGGACGAGATCGCCTTCGCGAACTTCGTTGGTTTCGTCGTGCGCCTTAATACGCTTGGACCGAGTCATAACCTTACCGTATAGCGAGTGCTTCCGGCGATCCTCAACCAAGACGACAACGGTTTTGTCCATCTTGTCACTGACGACGTAACCCGTCCGCACCTTACGATGTGCGCGCTGCGTCGGCTCGACAGTCTTTTCCTGCTCGCTCATTAACGACCTCACTTCTTCTTCGCCGTCGGGGCGGTGCGGATACCGAGCTCACGCTCGCGGGCAATCGTGTAAATACGTGCGATATTGTGACGCACTTCCTTAAGACGACCGGAGTCTTCCAGACGATGGGTCACAGCAGAGAACCGGAGGTTGAACAGCTCTTCCTTCGATTCCTTCAGGCGTTCGGCGAGTTCGGCGTCCGTGAGCTTATCCAGCTCGTTCGTACTAATGCCCTTAGCCATCATTCACCATCCTCACGGGAAATAAAACGGGTCTTCATCGGGAGCTTGTGCTGAGCACGAGATAGTGCGCCTCGTGCGAGCTGCTCGTCAACACCAGCAAGCTCAAAGAGCACACGACCTGGCTTAACATTGGCAACCCACCATTCGACCGATCCCTTACCGGAACCCATACGGGTTTCAGCGGGCTTCTTCGTCAGCGGGCGATCCGGGAATACATTGATCCACACCTTGCCACCACGCTTGACGTGACGGGTCATGGCAATACGGGCTGCCTCGATCTGGCGGTTGGTCACGTAGGCCGGCTCAAGAGCCTGGATACCGTACTCACCGAAAGCCAGGGTGTTACCGCCCTTGGACATGCCCGAACGGGTCGGACGGTGCTGCTTGCGATGCTTGGTTCGGCGGGGAATGAGCATGAAACTCAGGCCTCCGTTTCTTGGGTAGTGGGCGCCTGCTCCGCAACCGGAGCAGCAGCCTTCTCAGCCTGTGGCTGAGCCTCAGCATTGGTGTTACGACCACGACGTTCGCCACCACGGCCACCGCGACGACGCTCACCGCGACCGCCACGGCCACGCGGAGCTTCCGTCAAAGAACGGAAGTACTCGGCGTCCGTAATATCGCCACGGTAGATCCATACCTTCACACCGATACGGCCGAAGGTAGTACGAGCCTCATAGAAGCCGTAGTCGATATTTGCGCGAAGGGTGTGCAACGGCACGCGCCCTTCACTGTAGAACTCGGAACGCGACATTTCTGCGCCACCGAGACGACCAGAGCACTGCACACGAATGCCCTTAGCACCGGAACGCTGCGCGGACTGAATGCCCTTACGCATTGCGCGGCGGAAGGACACACGGGAGGCAAGCTGCTCGGCAATTCCCTGGGCAACGAGCTGTGCGTTCGCTTCTGGGTTCTTCACCTCGTGGACATTGAGCATGATCTCTTTCTTCGTCAGCTTCTCGAGATCTTCGCGAAGGCGATCAGCTTCAACACCGCGGCGTCCGATAACGATGCCCGGACGAGCAGTGTAGATATCGACGAATACGCGTTCATTGCGACGCTCAATATGCACGTGCGAAATACCAGCGCGTTCGAGATTACGCTCAAGGAACTTACGGATCTTGATGTCCTCACCGATGTAATCGGCGTAGGTCTGACCCGGCTTGTTCGAATCTGTGAACCACTTGGATCGGTGATCGGTTGTAATTCCAAGACGGAAACCGATCGGGTTAACTTTCTGTCCCATTTCTGGCTCCCCTCTCTACTACTTCTCGTCACCGACGATAACGGTGATGTGGCACGAACGCTTGAGGATCCGGTTTGCGCGCCCCTGTGCTCGGGGACGAATGCGCTTCATCGTTGGACCTTCATCAACGTAGGTCTCCACGATCTTGAGGGTTTCCTCTGCGAACTTTTCACCAGCACGCTCAGTCTCGTAGCGCGCATTGGCAATCGCCGACAACAACACTTTACGGATGTCGCGAGCAACAGCCTGCGGCGCAAATTCCAATACGTCCACGGCTTCGGTTGCACGCATGCCACGGATCTCGTTAATCACGCGGCGTGCTTTCTGGGGCGTGACGCGAATGTAACGCGCCTGTGCCTTGGCTTCCATAATCCTGCCTCTCCTGCCTTACCGGCGACGGCCCTTGCGATCGTCCTTCTCATGCCCCTTGAAGGTACGAGTCGGAGCGAATTCGCCGAGCTTGTGGCCGACCATGGACTCGGTGACGAACACCGGCACATGCTTGCGACCGTCGTGGACTGCGAATGTGTGACCCAGGAAGTCCGGCGTGATAATCGACCGGCGCGACCAGGTCTTGATGACGTTGTTGATGCCCTTGTCGTTCTGCTCATCGACCTTCTTCTGAAGGTGCTCGTCAACGAAAGGACCTTTCTTCAAACTACGCGGCATAGCTGACCTCTCCTATCAGTGCTTCTTGCCAGTCTTGCGACGGCGCACGATGAGCTTGTCGCTGGGCTTGTTCGGATGGCGGGTGCGTCCTTCCTTCTTTCCCCACGGGGAGACAGGGTGACGTCCACCGGACGTCCGGCCCTCGCCACCACCGTGTGGGTGGTCGAACGGATTCATGACAACACCGCGGACCGTCGGGCGTACACCCTTCCAGCGCATGCGGCCTGCCTTGCCCCAATTGATGTTGGACTGTTCAGCGTTGCCTACCTCGCCGATAGTGGCGCGGCAACGTGCGTCAACGTTACGGATTTCTCCGGACGGCATACGCAATTGTGCGAGCTTGCCTTCCCGAGCAACGAGCTGCACCGACGCACCAGCGGAACGGGCAATCTTTGCCCCACCACCGGGTCGAAGCTCAACGGCGTGGACCACGGTACCAACCGGGATATTGCGCAGCGGCAAATTGTTACCTGGTTTGATATCGGCTGTCGGACCAGCTTCGATCATCGTGCCCTGAACGACCTTTTCCGGTGCCAGAATGTAGCGCTTTTCGCCGTCTGCATAGTGCAGTAGCGCGATACGAGCAGTGCGGTTCGGGTCATACTCAATATGAGCAACGCGTGCTGGGATACCGTCCTTATCGTGGCGGCGGAAATCAATAACGCGATACTGGCGCTTGTGGCCACCGCCCTTGTGACGGGTGGTGATACGGCCGAGGTTATTGCGGCCACCTGTCTTGGTCAACGGGCGCAGCAGCGACTTCTCCGGCGTAGATCGGGTGATCTCGACGAAGTCGGCTACGCTCGAACCGCGACGACCTGGAGTCGTCGGCTTGTACTTGCGAATTCCCATGAGTTTTCCTCAATACTTCCCGTCGGTCTAGCCGACGATATCGCCGTAGATGTCGATTGTGCCTTCGCGCAGGGTGACAATTGCGCGCTTCGTGCTCTTGCGGCGGCCAATGCCGTCACGAGTACGGCGCGTCTTGCCCTGGCGATTCTGCGTGTTCACGGACTCGACCTTGACGTTGAAAATCTTTTCAATCGCGATCTTGATTTCCGTCTTGTTTGCTGAAGGGTGCACGAGGAACGTGTACTTGCCTTCGTCCTCTAGACGGGCTGCCTTTTCCGAGGCGATCGGCTCGAGGATGATGTCACGCGGATCTTTGTTATGGAACGCTGCTTCGGTCACTTCGTCTCCTCCTTGGCATTAGCACCGATCCAGCCCTGGTAGGCGGCTTCGGTGAAGACGACGTCATCAGCGACGAGAACGTCGTAGGCATTGAGCTGATCGAAGTAAATGAGGTGAGCTTCCTGAGCATTGCGCAGTGAAAGCACGGTCATCTCATCGGAACGATCAACAACGACGAGCGCTTTGCGGCGACCATCGGTAAGATCAAGCAGCAGCTTCAATGCGGTCTTTGTCGATGGGGTCTGACCATCGAGGAAGCTGGATACCACGTGAAGGCGACCGTGACGAGCACGATCTGACAACGCCTGACGCAGTGCAGCAGCAATCATCTTCTTGGGGGTGCGCTGAGAATAATCACGCGGCACCGGACCATGAGCAATGCCGCCACCCGTCCAGTGCGGAGCGCGGATAGAACCCTGGCGAGCACGGCCTGTGCCCTTCTGACGCCACGGCTTCACGCCGCCACCGCTGACTTCACCACGGGTCTTTGCCTTGTGCGTGCCAGCACGGCGAGCGGCAAGCTGGGCCGTCACAACCTGGTGCAACAGCGGAACATTCGCTTCGAGGCCGAACAAATCGGCGTCGAGAGTGACACTACCGGACTTCTTGCCGGTGTAGTCAATAACGTCAACCTTGAGGTCTGCCATTTACGATCAGGCTCCCTTCGCGGCAGTACGGATCACTACAGCGCCACCCTTGGAACCGGGGATTGCGCCGGAGACAAGGAGAAGCTCGTTCTCGGTGTCCACTGCGTGAATGGTCAGATTCTGCACGGTCACACGGGCGTTACCCATGCGACCAGCCATGCGCGTGCCACGGAAAACGCGGGCAGGAGTTGCCGAAGCGCCAATAGAACCGGGCTTGCGGTGGTTACGGTGCGAACCGTGGGAGGCCGACACACCAGCGAAGCCATGACGCTTCATCGTGCCAGCAAAACCCTTACCCTTCGACTTGCCAACGACGTCAATCGTCTGGCCTGCTTCGAAGGTATCTACACCGAGTTCTTGTCCAAGTGCATATTCTTCAGCATCGCTGGTGCGAACTTCCGCAACAAAGCGACGCGGGCTAACACCGGCCTTCTCAAAGTGGCCAGCTAGCGGCTTGGTAACGTTCTTGTTCTTCAGTTCGCCCGATGCGATCTGGATAGCGCAGTAGCCGTCCTTTTCCATGGTACGAATCTGAGTAACGACGTTCTTGCCGACTTTGACAACGGTGACTGGAACGAGCTGAGCATTTTCGTCCCACACCTGGGTCATTCCTAATTTCACGCCAAGCAGCGCCTTAACAGGCGCAGCGGCGGTTTGGGTATTCTTCGTCATGATGCGTTACCTCAGAGCTTGATCTCGACGCTGACATCCGCCGGAAGATCCAGGCGACGCAGAGTGTCAATTGTCTTCAGAGTCGGATCGACAATGTCAATCAGCCGCTTGTGCGTGCGCATTTCAAACTGTTCGCGGCTGTCCTTGTACTTATGGGGCGAGCGAATAACGGTGAAAACACTGCGCTTAGTAGGCAGCGGCACCGGCCCCACAACCGACGCTCCGGTACGGGTAACTTCGTCGACGAGCTTTTTCGCTGCGTTGTCGATGACCTCGTGGTCATATGACTTCAGACGGATGCGGATTTTTTGTCCCGCCATGGCGTCGTCTCCCTCTCTCTACCTCGGCGTTCACAGCCCCCGCACTCGGGCGTGTCGCACTCGCGAGAGTAAACTACGAAGCCCTATGCGATTGTTGTGAACCCCTTATGTACTGGGGGCTTTTGCTCCCCAGCCAAGTTCTTTTCCGCTCAGATCCCTCCGAGCAACCTGTCCAGTATGACAAATCCAGTGTTTCATCGGCAAATTCTGCGCTGCCGAGGTGGCTAATCACACTAATAACAGCGTCAGTTTCAAACTGACCCGAGTGACTACTTTACCAGCGTAGAGCCAGTTCCTCTAGGCAGATTGGCTGTGAAGCGAAACACCACATGTTTCTGCTTCTTTAACTAAAAGTATTCCCTGCAGAACACACTCATAAAATCTGCTCACTCGTGCTTTATACACACATTCTGTAGTGAGCTAGCGATTACGGAGGAAGGCCTGCGCAAACAACGGTCTCCTATCTTTTAGATCGGAGACCGGTAAGTTACACGCCTAAGCAGCGTTAACTATGTACATACTTTGTGAATACTGTCAGATGCACTTGGTGCCCCGCTGAAATCAGCGGGGCACCAAAGTCTTATGATATTAGATCATTAATTACTTGATGATCTTGGTGACTCGACCAGAGCCAACCGTGTGGCCACCCTCGCGGATAGCGAAGCCGAGGCCTTCTTCCATAGCGATCGGCTGGATGAGCTCGACCGTCATCTCGGTGTTGTCACCGGGCATAACCATCTCGGTGCCTTCAGGCAGCGTGATAACGCCGGTAACATCCGTGGTACGGAAGTAGAACTGCGGGCGGTAGTTCGAGAAGAACGGGTTGTGGCGACCACCTTCGTCCTTCGTCAGAACGTAAACCTGAGCTTCGAACTGGGTGTGCGGGGTGATCGTGCCCGGCTTGGCAACAACCTGACCACGCTCCACATCTTCGCGACGGATACCGCGCAGAAGCAGACCACAGTTCTCGCCTGCGTCGGCGTGATCCATCTGCTTGTGGAACATCTCGATGCCGGTGACGGTCGTCTTCTGCGGAGCGCGGATACCGAGGATTTCAACTTCCTCGTTCAGGTTCAGCTGACCACGCTCAACACGACCGGTCACAACGGTGCCGCGGCCGGTAATGGTGAAGACGTCTTCGATCGGCATGAGGAACGGCTTCTCAAGATCGCGAACCGGATCCGGGAAGTAGGTATCCACGGCTTCCATGAGCTCTTCGATGGACTTGACCCACTTCTCATCGCCTTCCAGAGCCTTCAGCGAGGAGATCTGGACGACCGGAGCGTCGTCGCCGTCGTAATCCTGGGAGCTCAGCAGATCGCGAACTTCCATTTCGACGAGCTCAATGAGCTCGGCGTCATCAACCATGTCGCACTTGTTCAGTGCAACGATGATGTGCGGCACGCCAACTTGGCGAGCGAGCAGCACGTGCTCACGGGTCTGAGCCATCGGACCATCGGTAGCAGCAACCACGAGGATTGCGCCATCCATCTGAGCAGCGCCGGTAATCATGTTCTTGATGTAATCGGCGTGACCCGGTGCGTCAACGTGAGCGTAGTGACGCTTCTCGGTCTGGTACTCAACGTGGGCAACGTTAATCGTAATACCACGCTGACGCTCTTCGGGAGCCTTGTCAATCTCATCGAACGGGGTGGACTCGTTCAGATCCGGGTACTTCTCTGATAGCACCTTGGTAATAGCAGCCGTCGTCGTCGTCTTACCGTGATCGACGTGACCGATCGTGCCGACGTTCATGTGCGGCTTGGACTTATCGTACTTGGCCTTTGCCACTTGCGCCCTCCTGGGACTAGTTTTCTGAGTCTCTTCAGCTTAGAGGATGACACGCTCCCGTGTACATCGCCAAAGAAATCTTACTGTTTATTGTCGTTGCTTGTAAATTCACGCCGGAATTATCACACCGGACACTCGGATTATTCGCCGTGTGCCTTCTGGATAATCTCATCCGACACGTTCTTGGGCACCTCTTGGTACTTTGCCATCTGCATGGTGTAGACCGCACGGCCCTGCGTCTTAGAACGCAGATCACCGACGTATCCAAACATCTCCGACAGCGGCACCAGAGCGCGCACGATCTTAACGCCAGTGGCATCTTCCATTGAGGAAATCTGACCACGACGAGAGTTCAGATCGCCGATCACGTCGCCCATGTACTCTTCCGGCGTACGCACTTCGACGTCCATTACCGGCTCCAAGATAACCGGCTTGGCTCGCTTGGCACCCTCGCGGAACACCATCTGACCAGCAATCTTGAATGCCATTTCCGAGGAATCGACGTCATGGTAGGCGCCATCTTCCAAGGTAGCTTTCACGTTGACCATCGGATAACCGGCAAGCACGCCATTTTCCATGGCCGCCTGAATACCCTGATCCACCGACGGGATGTATTCACGCGGAACGCGACCACCAGTGACCACGTCAACGAACTCGTAGGTCTTGCCCTCTTCGTTCTCCTCGAGAGGTTCGAAAGTGACAATAACCTTTGCGAACTGACCCGAACCACCAGTTTGCTTCTTGTGGGTATACTCAACCGACTGTGCCTTGCCACGAATCGTCTCGCGGTAAGCAACCATCGGAGCACCAACATTCGCGTCAACCTTGAATTCCTTCTTCATGCGGTCAACCAGAATGTCAAGGTGGAGCTCACCCATACCGCCGATAACCGTCTGGCCAGATTCATCATCCAAACGCACGGTGAAGGTCGGATCTTCTTCTGCTAGCTTCTGAATAGCCGTTCCGAGTTTCTCCTGATCCACCTTTGACTTCGGCTCAATGGCGACGTGGATAACCGGATCCGGGAAGGTCATTGATTCAAGCAGGATCGGGGCGTCTTGCGCGCACAGGGAATCACCCGTTGTGGTGTCCTTCAGACCCACGACGGCGTAAATGTTACCTGCGGTTGCCTCATCAACCGGATTCTCCTTGTTGGAGTGCATCTGGAAGATCTTAGAAATACGCTCACGCTTGCTCTTCGAGGCATTCATGACCTGATCGCCAGCCGAAATGTGACCGGAGTACACGCGGATGTACGTCAAACGACCAAAGAATGGGTGAGTTGCAATCTTGAATGCCAAGGCTGCAAACGGCTCATCCTTCGATGGCTTACGCTTGATGATCGTCTCTTCATCCTTCGGATCATGGCCCTCGACGAATTCCATATCCAGCGGGGACGGCAAGTAATCAACGACAGCATCCAGCATTGGCTGCACGCCAATGTTCTTGTACGCCGAACCAGCGAACACTGGGAAGATCTCACCAGCAACCGTCATCTTACGGATCACGGCTTTCAGTTCGTCAATGCTGATTTCTTCGCCACCGAGGTACTTCTCAAGCAGGGTCTCATCGTTTTCTGCAACTGTTTCAACGAGCTCTGCCCGCAGTTCTTCTGCACGATCCAACAGATCTGCAGGAATTTCCTCTTCTACCACAAGGTTTCCGAAAGTCTCTTGACCTTTATCATCCTTGACGGGGAAGCGGATGGCTTTCATCTTCAGCAAGTCGATAACACCGCTGAAATCAGCCTCAGCACCGATCGGATAGTTCATCACCAACGGAGTGGCCTTCAAACGGTCACGAATGGTCTGGACGGAGCGATCGAAATCCGCGCCCATCTTATCCATCTTGTTGATGAAGCACACACGCGGAACGTTGTACTTATCTGCCTGACGCCACACGGTTTCAGACTGAGGCTCAACACCTTCTTTACCGTCGAACACGGCAACAGCACCGTCGAGAACGCGCAAAGAGCGCTCAACCTCAACCGTGAAGTCCACGTGGCCGGGGGTGTCAATGATGTTGATTTGATTGTTATTCCAGAAACAGGTCACAGCAGCGGAGGTAATGGTAATACCACGTGCCTTTTCCTGTTCCATCCAGTCAGTGGTCGAGGCGCCATCGTGGGTCTCACCGAGCTTGTAGTTAATGCCGGTGTAGAGCAAGATACGTTCCGTAGCGGTCGTCTTGCCGGCGTCGATGTGCGCCATAATTCCAATGTTGCGGACCTTGTTCAGATCCTTCTGCACTTCAAGTGCCACTATTGTGTTCCTTATCCAGGCCGTACGGCCTACCAGCGAGTTTTACCAGCGGTAGTGGGCAAAGGCACGGTTGGCCTCAGCCATACGATGAACGTCTTCACGACGCTTCACAGCGGCACCGAGACCGTTGGAGGCATCCATGATTTCATTCTGCAAGCGCTCAAGCATCGTGTTCTCGCGACGATCACGGGAGTAATCTACGAGCCAGCGGATAGCGAGGGCGTTTGCACGGTTTGGCTTGACTTCCGTCGGAACTTGGTAGGTTGAACCACCCACGCGACGGGAGCGAACTTCAAGCTGGGGACGGATGTTATCCAGAGCGCGCTTGAGTACTGACAGCGGCTCCTGACCCGTCTTTTCTTCAACACCAGCAAGGGCACCGTAGACAATACGTTCTGCTGTGGACTTCTTGCCATCACGCAGGACGCGGTTGATTAGCTGGGTGACCACTGGAGAGTTATGGACCGGATCGTTAACGAGTGGACGCTTGCGAATAGGACCCTTACGAGGCATTACTTCTTCTCCTTCTTCGCTCCGTACTTCGAACGACCCTGGTTGCGGTTCTTCACACCCTGGGTGTCAAGAGCACCACGGACGATGTGGTAACGCACACCGGGAAGATCCTTCACACGACCACCTCGAACGAGCACGATTGAGTGCTCTTGGAGGTTGTGACCTTCACCGGGGATATAAGCCGTCACTTCAATGCCTGACGATAGACGCACACGGGCGACCTTACGCAGAGCAGAGTTCGGCTTCTTCGGTGTCGTGGTATAAACACGAGTACACACGCCACGACGCTGCGGGCTACGCTTCAAGCCCGGAGTCGAGGAGGTGCTCGTCTTACGAGAGCGGCCCTTACGGACCAGCTGCTGAATAGTAGGCACTATTTCTCCTGTGTATATTTTGTTCAGATCGTCGAACTGCCCGTCTGTTCGTCCCGAACGTCCTTAGGGGAAGGACACCGCACCTTTCCCAGCGCCGCAGCTTGATTATGCGATGGCGGCTTAAACAGCAACATTTCGCCAGACCAACGCAGCAACGTTCAAGTTGCGGAACGGGCGCCAACGACTAGGTTAACGACTTTTCACCGTCGGAGCAAAGAATGTAGGGCAATTCCACAGTGGAAATACCCACAGTCCGCGGCGGCACTGCTCCCCTACTACGTGAGAATCAGCTCAGCGTCTACAACTTCGCTATCCGGATGGCATTGCAATAAGAGGCATGCTCTAGTAACAGCCCCTGCACTGGCACGATGAGCGCACTAGGCCTTACTCTCGTCAGTGCTACGCTCATGGCCCTCATTAACTTCCGGGAAATAATTATCTATCGGCAGTTCGTTGACCATACGCGAGTAATGTTCTGCCAGCGCCCTAAGGTATCCGGAAACATCTCCACGTTCACCACATTCCAAGAGCTGGTGATGGAGTGTGATGTCGTAGCGGATTTCGTCTTGCGTCGGTTTACGAAGTTTATTCATAACCACCTTTTCGACATCCCAAAAAGCCTCCAATAGCTGCACAAATAGCAGTGAATTCGTCAGCTTTGCCAAGATGAGGTGGAAGGCGCGATCTGCTGCAAAAATAGGTTCTTGCCGCGCAAAACTCTCTTCCATATCCGCAATCGTTTGGCGGATATCGTCATTTGTGCGATGTTCTAGCTTTGCGACAACCATTGGCGCGTATGCTTCATCGAGCTTCCAACGGGTCATTAACACGTCGCGGAGCGCCACGAGCCCGCCGAGTGGGGTCTGTGCAGAGCGGAAGGTTAGCGACTCCACCATAGGCTGTAAGGACATATTCCCGACATACGTTCCCGTTCCACGACGGACTTCCACAATATCTAAGGTGGCCAGCACCTTGATCGCCTCGCGAATGGAAGCGCGCGAAACCCCGAGTAACTCGACGAGGTCACTTTCGGAAGGTAACAGCTCACCCGATTGTAGCCCACGCTCCAAAATAAGATTCTTAATAGCATCAACAACGGGGTGCTTGCGCAATTTTGCTGCTTTTTGCTGTGGTCCGTCACCGTATGCCATGAGGCCAGCTCTCCTTATTAAAACCTATTGACAGGATTCTAGCGCATAGTTACGATACTCACATGACGTCTGACGTCTGACGTCATACGTTTTTCGCATTGACGTAACAAAGGAGTTAAGAGATGCGCCGGAAACGCTTATTTGCATCACTAGCCACGATTGCTGCTGCCATCGCGTCCCTCAGCGCATGTGGCGGATCTGATTCCCCCGAGCCGAACAGCGCACCTGACGGAGAGCTGGAAGGCAACATCGTTTTCTGGTCAAGCTATACCCAAGGCCCGCGGGCACAATACATGCAGGAAATGGCTGACCGATTCATGAAAGAACACCCCAAGGTCCATATTGATATTGAGCTCTTCTCCTGGGGTGAGTTCTACACCAAGTGGACGACAGGTTTAGCAACCGGCAATGTGCCCGATATTTCCAGCGCACTGCCCTACCACGTCACCGAAATGATTGACGCCGAAGCCCTCGTACCACTCAACGACGTGATTGATGAGATTGGTCGGGATCGCTTCTACGAAGCCGCCCTCAAAGAAGGTGAAAAGGACGGTCAGAACTACTCCATTCCACTGTATTCCCACGCCCAAGTCATGTGGTATCACGACGAAATGCTGAAAGCTGCTGGCGTTGAAGTTCCTCAAACCTGGGATGAACTCGCCGTTGCGGCAAAGAAGCTCACAGGTAACGGTCAGTATGGTCTATCTGTTCCCATGGGCACGAACGACATGATGGCCACCCGCTTCCTGAACTACTACGTGAAATCAAACGGCGGCACATTCTTCGACGATAAGGGACACGCCAAGCTGACCGACCCCATCGTGCTTGACGGCATTAAGTATTGGGTTGACATGTACAAGAACGCCTCCCCCGAGGGATCTGTCAACTTTGCTGTGCTCGATCAAGCCACGCTGTACTACCAGGGCAAGACTGCCTTCGATTTCAACTCTGGATTCCAGATCTCCGGCGTTGCTTCCACCAGCCCGCAACTTCTCGATGGAGTCCACGCAGCTCCGCTACCGAAGATGAAAGCTTCTGATCCGATGTACGGGGCAGAAACCTCCAACCAACCAATGGTTATCTGGGCAAACTCCAAGCACCCCGAGATCGCTAAGGCTTTCCTTAAGACCTTGTACCAGACGGACGATTACATCCGCTTCCTGCACTCCGTGCCGGTTGGCATGATGCCCGCCCTGAAGGATATTGCAGATAACGAAGCCTTCCTGAACGATCCACAGATCCAAAAGTTCCGCAAAGAATTCGATCTGATTAACCAAACGATTCCACTATCGACCGCAATCGGCCTAGAAAACGGCCCCCGAGTCCAAGCTGGAATCTTGGCAAACCAAGGCGTTATCGAAAGCATGTTCCAAGATATCGTCCTGCACGGTACCCCCATAGAAACAGCCGCAAAGACTGCTGAGGATAAACTCAACCAGCTCTTTGAAGCTGCTGGAGCAACGGAGTAAGTATTATGACTCGCGCCGATTCGCAACGCACGAGTAGTGGCGTGGCAGCCAAGCGCAGAAAAACCGGAGGCCGGATACGGCAAATCAACTGGGTGGGAGTCGCATTCGTCGCTCCATCCGTGATTATCGTCGTCGCGCTCCTGTTCTATCCGCTGGTTTCCTCAGCTTTCTACTCGATGACCACCAAACACCTCATTAAGCCGTCCTACGATTTTGTTGGCTTCGACAATTTTGCCAAGCTAATAAAGGATCCGGCATATTGGCACGCATTTTTTAATTCCATTAAATGGACGCTCGCCTCTGTGCTCGGACAACTCGGATTGGGATTTGCCTTAGCGATGGCGTTAAACAAGGTCCGTCGCGGATCGGCACTATTCCGCACTCTGCTCATTATTCCTTGGGCTTTTCCGGCAGTCATTATCGCATTTACGTGGAAATGGCTCCTCAACGACGTGTACGGCTTCGTTCCTAACCTCTTGCAAGATATGTCGATCACCGATCAGGTGGTGGCACTATTAGCCGATCCTGGCACCGTCTTGTGGGTGGTACTCGGAATTAACATCTGGTTCGGCACTCCGCTCTTTATGGTCAATATCCTCTCCGCCTTAAAGACCGTGCCTGCCGACCAGCTCGAAGCCGCACACGTTGATGGGGCAAATGCGCTACAGCGATTCCGTCACGTCACTCTTCACCACATTCGCTCGGTCATTGGGTTGCTCGTCATTTTGCGCACCATCTGGGTATTCAACAATTTCGATTTGTTGTTCCTCATTACCGGTGGAGGTCCTGGAGATATGACGACAACTCTGCCGATCTTTGCCTATCGCACGGGATGGGGACTCAAGCAACTCGGAATGGCCTCTGCGGTCACTATCTTGCTCTTAGTGTTCCTCTCCCTCATTGCCCTCGTATTATTCCGATTTATCAGCCGTTGGGAGCGTGAGGATCGATGAGAAGCCGCCGGACAACGCGACGCCTCTCCAGCGTCATTATCTATGCTTTCCTGATTCTCGTCAGTATCATCTTCGTATTCCCACTGCTGTGGATCATTATTTCGAGCCTAAAATCTGGCGTTGATCTGTCCTCTAGCCCTACCCGTATCCTGCCAGAAGTATTCACTTTCGATAATTACCGACGGGTGCTGTTCGATTTGGGATTCTTAACGAATTTGAAGAATTCTCTGATCGTCTCAGTTGTGACGACTGCTATCACTATCGTCATTACATGTATGGGGGCATACGGAATCGTTCGGTTCTTCCCACGAGTCGGTCGTAAGATCACAAAACTGCTGGTAACAACCTACATGTTCCCACCTATTTTGCTTGCCGTGCCGTATTCGATGGTGTTGGCCAAGCTCGGTTTAGTCAACAACTATTTCGGGTTGATTCTGGTTTACCTATCGTTCTCTATCCCCTACGCATTATGGATGCTGGTCGGTTTCTACCAGACGGTTCCCCTCGAAATTGAGGAAGCCGCTCAAGTCGATGGTGCTGGCAAATTCCAAGTTTTTGCTCGGATCGCAACGCCAATCGTCTTGCCCGGCATTGTTGCCACCGCAATCTACACGTTCATCAATGCCTTCAACGAGTTCCTCTACGCTTTGCTGTTTATGACCTCCTCTAGCAAAATGCCGGTTGCCGTCGGGCTGTATTCACTTACCGGCACCGAGGTTCTCGATTGGGGTGCCTTGATGGCCGCCTCCGTATGCGTGGCCGTCCCATCCGTCATCGTCTTTATGTTCATCCAACGCTATATCGCCGCTGGTTTGACTGAAGGCTCCGTCAAATAATCCTATATTTCTCCCCTCTGACTTTATCTGAAAGGATTTCTCTATCATGACCATCCACTACGGAATCGTTGGTTCCGGATACTTTGGTGCAGCTCTCGCCCGTTCATTGCACCGTCTCGATGGAGCCCGCGTCGTCGGCATATATGACCCAGATAATGCCGAAAAGCCTGCCGCAGAACTTGGTGCTGAGGTTTTTCCAACTCTCGATGCGCTCGCCTGCGATCCTCGTATCGATGCGGTTATCGTCGCTTCTCCGAATGGGCGGCATATTGATGGCGTATTAGCTGCTGCTCGCAATGGCAAGGCTGTATTTTGTGAAAAGCCGATCGCGCTGTCCTATGCCGATTGCAAACTGATGGTTGACACCGCAAAAGAGAACAATGTGTTCTTTATGGCCGGTCACGTCATGAATTTCATGAATGGTGTGCGCTTAGCCAAGCGAATTATTGCTGAGGATAAGATCGGTAAGGTGCTTTTCATTCGGACCTTGCGCAACGGGTGGGAAGATAAGCAGCCGTCTGTGTCATGGAAGAAAGTGCGTGAACTTTCTGGTGGGCATTTGTACCATCACATCCATGAGCTTGATTTCGTTCAGTCAATCCTTGGCCCGGCAGCGAAAGCCACGATGGCAGGCGGTAACGTGGCCCATTGCGGCGAGGGATATGGGGACGAAGATGATCTCATGCTCATCACCTTGGAATTTGATAATGGAGCATTCGCTGCTATTGAATATGGTTCAGCTTTCCGCTGGCCAGAGCACAATGTGCTGATCCAGGGCGAAAAGGGCGCTATTAAGATTGATTTGCAAGATACTGGCGTGACCGTCCGGATTGGCGATACCGAGGAGCATTTCCTCTTACATCGTTGCCAGGAGGAGGACGATCAGCGCACCGCCATCTACGCTGATTCGGCGACGGATGGGGCCGTTCAGTACGGCACCCCCGATAAGCGACCGCCGCTGTGGCTGGAGGGCATTATCGAGGAGGAAATGACGTATTTCCACGGTCTTATGCAAGGAAATCCAGTTGAAGAAGAGTTTGCCAAGCTGTCTGACGGTACGGCCGCTATGGAGGCAATCGCCACGGCAGACGCTTGCACCTTATCGAAGCTGGAAGATCGCAAAGTGGCCATCAGCGAGATTACACAGAAATAGCACATATACGCTGTAAATCTGGAGGGGCTGAGCATGAAAGTATAGCTCAGCCCCTCCATTTTCTCGATATTTTGCTCTTGTTTTCTTTCAACGAAACCGATACCGTGGAAATAGACATAGATCACACGCTTTGTCTGTGTTCGGCATAAGGCTCGGTTTGCACTGCAGCTACGCGTACCGCGAGAGTGATGACTTATCGCTACACCGCCCTCACGATAGAACGCGAACGTATATCCGCATTATGCGGCGTCGGAGTTCTCTTTTTTTCGTATTTCGCTTAATCACCGGAAACCAAAGGAAGAGTGCCATGAAAACCTTAGCTCTTATCGCGATTGGAAGTATTGCCGCAGTGATGTCTGGCGCGGCATATAGCGTGGCATCTGCCAGCGATACCGAATCCACATCGCCTTCTCAACTCACACAATTCAACGAGGTTCGTCGGCATACTGCGGATGTTTTAGGTCTGCCAGATGACGATGAATATACCATCGTAGTATCCGACGAAATCTTCCACTCCACCAACCCAGAATTCACAGATCTTTACCTCTACCAATACAGCGACGGCGAAAAATCCAGCAACGTACTCGCCCTCCCCGCTGACGATCCCCGTATCGAATACCTCCTGACCGAATCACGATCCACAGACCCCACCTCACTAGCACACACCATCCCCACAAAAAACCTCACCGACAACGATCGAGAACTCATCATCTCGAAATACACCCAAGAACAACGCGAAACAACCCGCCACGCTATCGGCAACTTCCTCGAAACAAACCACATCGCAGGAGGATTCAACTTCGACCCCTGGACTGACACATTCATCCTCGGACTCGACACCACACAACTAAACGGCAAAACACTACCCACAACCGACATCCCCATCACAACAGAACAAGCCACAGTCTCCACGTCCGCTTATAACGATGGTATGCAAGCTCCTTATCGTGGAGGCGGAGCAATATACAACTATGGCGGTCAAAGGTGTACCTCGGGTATCCCCGCAATCATGGGGAGTACTCGCGGATATTTCACTGCTGGTCACTGCTTCGATAACGGTGCCCGAATTTATTCCCGCCCACAAGCAGGAGCTAACTACTTCACCGGAAAAGTAACTAGCACCATTGCTTACCCGCGAGTTGATGCCCAATTCATTAGCGGAGTATCTTACGCAGGGCAAGTTATTGTGGATAATTCGGGAACATCTTGGCCGGTAGCAGGCCTTTATCGCTCAGAGACAGGTCCTGGGCATCTTATCTGCTTCACTGGCTCCACTTCCGGCGCCGTATGCGATAACTATGTTCAATCTTACAAAGGCTCATATTGCGATGGAACATGTTACTACAATCTCATCGAGCTTTTCGGTGGTCGCTCATGCCAAAAAGGCGACTCTGGCGGAACGGTATATGGAAAATTCGGTAAACGGGTGAAGGTTAGCGGGATAATTTCCGGTTTTCGAAATCCATTTATCGGTCGCTCAACAACATACGTTACTCCGTGGGAGGCTATTGCTATTGGATACAACGCACGTATTATCACCGAATAGGAGGTAGCAATATGTTTAGCCACATATTTTCGCGTCTTCGCCAAGTAGGCGCTTGCAGTGTCGGCATATTGTGTTGTTTTGTATTAATAAGTTGCAGTGATACTTACACAGCGCCAACTCTGCCTGGAAGTGATGCCGGCCCAGCTGTAGCCCGTCGCTACACGTTAGAACGGATAGATCTGGGTGAAGGCGAAGCCTGCCCCATCGTCAAACCCGACACCCTAATGATCTTCTCCTCAAAGGTCACAGTCGCCGACGATGGATCATCCATCACTGTTGATGGCGTCACTATCTCCCCTGGTAACGCATTTGAATCCGGCGAGACAAAAGAACTCCCACCCACAACCTGCGGCGGGAAACAATACCAGAAAGTCCTCCACCAATACTTTGGCGGAGTATCCGAGGGAAATTAACCCATCCTACATGCGTTTAAGGCGCGCCAACGATAAGCAATCACCACTGTGCTAACTGTGTGGAATCAAGGAAAATGGTTCCACACAGTTGCTCCAGATGACGATGTCTAACCGAGTTAATGCATTAGTTTTCAAAACGTGCTCCATATATCGATATTCAGGAGGAAAAATGAAGGCTTCGACTATCGTAGTTATTGGCGGTATTGCGTGCGTGGCTGTTGGATTATCCTGTTCTTTTCTAATGAATGATCCTTCCCCCAATGTTGGTCGTGATGATTTTTCCAATAGCTTTCAGGAGGTTCGTCGGCATACTGCGGATGTTTTAGGTCTGCCAGATGACGATGAATATACCATCGTAGTATCCGACGAAATCTTCCACTCCACCAACCCAGAATTCACAGATCTTTACCTCTACCAATACAGCGACGGCGAAAAATCCAGCAACGTACTCGCCCTCCCCGCTGACGATCCCCGTATCGAATACCTCCTGACCGAATCACGATCCACAGACCCCACCTCACTAGCACACACCATCCCCACAAAAAACCTCACCGACAACGATCGAGAACTCATCATCTCGAAATACACCCAAGAACAACGCGAAACAACCCGCCACGCTATCGGCAACTTCCTCGAAACAAACCACATCGCAGGAGGATTCAACTTCGACCCCTGGACTGACACATTCATCCTCGGACTCGACACCACACAACTAAACGGCAAAACACTACCCACAACCGACATCCCCATCACAACAGAACAAGCCACAGTCTCCA
>NZ_JBKIWR010000021.1:0-33602 GCF_046599595.1 Trueperella sp. LYQ143
CTCCCCCCCCCCCCCCCCCCCCCCCCCCCCCCCCCCCCCCCCCCCCCCCCCCCCCCCCCCCCCCCCCCCCCCCCCCCCCCCCCCCCCCCCCCCCCCCCCCCCCCCCCACAGTCGTTTCCGTGACGTTGCCTGATATATCTTCCCGAGGTATCTGCCCGCCCCGAGGACCCCTATCGCGGGGCGTAGCTATCCCTCTTCACAATTCACCTGCGTTGCCCCCTGGCTAGCGCCGGCTGGGTGGGCGCGCTGACCAAGTATAGCGCGCCCACCCAGCCTCACCTGCCCCTCGCTATTCACCATAAGCTCAGCACCCGTGCCGCCACATTCTGCTCGCATCGGGGATCGCGCTGCTCGCTCACCTATCGGTAAGGTCGGTACGTTCCACAAGATCCCCTCCCGCTCGCGTTGCGCGTAGGTCTATTATGCGTTGATTGGTTGACCCTCGGAACGGTAAATCTCGCTGATAGAGGCGCTGTATGAAAGGCCCGTCAACGAGGACGTCACACATCTGCAAAAGCTGCTGTTTATCCTCGGTTTCCTGGCATAACTGCTCGTAGGTGTAGCCAGACCAAATCCATATTGTTTTCTCCAGCCCGTACCGCGCCCGACATTCCCTAACAAGTGGAAGAAGGATCGGCGTGGCCAAAAAGGGTTCACCACCAAGGAGCGATAAACCGTGAACGTATGGCTGCGCGAGGTCAGCAAGAATCTGACTATGCACCTGTTGGCTAAACGGCTCACCGTAGCGAAAGCTCTGCGCCGCCTGGTTGTAGCATCCTGGGCAGGCAAAAGGGCAACCGGAAACGTACAGCGCACAGCGCACGCCTTCCCCGTCAACGAAACTAAATGGCTTGTAGTCAGCAATATATCCAGCACATAAGCGCCGCCCGTCCCACTGTTGGGGCATTGGGAGGCGAATCCCGTCGGCATTGCGCACAACCGGATCACTCACCACGTTCCCTCTTTTCTTCGCCGGATCGTCTGCCATTACCCAGGTCGTCGCGACTTTTCATTCTCCAGTATTTCTGCTGATTCGCCGCTACTGCCTGCAGGTTTCGTTCCGTTTACAGGCATTGCCTCGACCCGCCGCTAAACATGCATTACCATCAGTTGCCCAACCAGCTATCCGTCAGTTCGCCGTCAAACATCCCAGATCGTTGACGTGTTTAACACGCGCGGAGATCTCCTGATGCCGACCATGAACCATTGGGCGTTTGACAGGATTGCCGAGATACCCGCATGTACGCTTGACGACGTCACAGCGTTCCGGATCACTATTGCCACACTCTGGGCAGGTGAAACCGGCGGCCGTCGGGAGAAATTCTCCGTCAAATCCGCACTCATAACAGCGATCAATCGGCGTATTCGTCCCTAAATATGCCACTTTGTCATAGGCGTAATCCCACACGGCTTCCAGCGCCGCCGGATTACACGTCAGCTTAGGATATTCGCAATAGTGGATGAATCCGCCCTTGGCATACCGCGGATAGACTGCCTCGAAATCAATCTTTTCAAAGGGCGTGATCTGCTTGCGCACATCGTAATGGTAGGAATTCGTGTAGTAATCCTTATCCGTCACGTCTGCAATAGCGCCAAATTTTTCCTTATCCATACGCGCGAAACGATCCGTCAAGGATTCAGAGGGAGTGGAATACACCGAAAACCAGTACGGGCTATCCGCACGCCACTGCCTCGCATATTCATCTAGCCGGCGCACGATCTCCACGGTAAAGGCTTTCGCCTGCGGATTATTCTCCCACGTCGGCCCATAGAACATCGTCGCCGCTTCATATAAACCGATATATCCGATGGAGGCCGTAGCGCGTTGCCCGCGGAAAAACTCTGCGACGCTCTGCGATCCTTCAGGTGCGCGCTTGCCGAACGCACCATGTAAGTACAGGATCGGGGCGTTGGCGGGGATTGCTTCTTCGCACCGACGAATCCGGTAGCACAGGGCGTCGTGAACAATTGCCATCCGCTGCGCAAAAAGATCCCAAAACTGTGCCATATCGCCGCGCGCTTCGATCGCTATGCGCGGGATATTGAGCGTGACAACTCCCAGGTTCAATCGCCCGGCATTCACCAGCTCGCCACTTTGCGGGTCACGCCATTTCGGCAAGAATGAGCGGCATCCCATCGGCACCTTGTAATCTCCTTCGATGTCAACCAAGGTGTCATAATTCAAAACGTCAGGATACATACGCTTGGTTGAACATTCTAAAGCGAGCTGTTTGATGTCGTAGTTCGGGGAATCCGGTTCAAGATTGACCCCTCGGCGCAAACCAAAAACAAGTTTCGGGAAGATGGCCGTATGGCGGTCTTTCCCAATACCGGCAATGCGCACATTCAAAATTGCCTTCTGGATCTCTCGTTCAAAAACCGACGTTCCCAGACCGAATCCCAAGGTCACGAACGGGGTCTGCCCATTTGAGGAATACAGCGTATTAATCTCGTACTCCAAGGACTGCATCGCGTCATAAATATCCTTGCGCGTTTTCGTCATGGCGTATTCCTCGCGACGATCGGCCGCCACCCACTCCTGCGCATCTTTCATATGTTTTGCGTAGTTGAGTTCCGCGTAGGGGGCAAGGACTTCGTCGGTGCGATCAACTGAGCATCCGCCATATTGCGAGGAGGCCACATTCGCGATGATCTGAGCGACTTGGGCGGTCGCAGTATTGATGGACTTCGGGGATTCGACGCGGGCGTTTCCAATCTGGAATCCCTCTTTCAACATGCCGGCGATGTCGATAATGCAGCAGTTCGTCATGGGCTGGAAAGGCTGATAATCCAGGTCGTGAACGTGAATATCGCCTTTGATGTGGGCGTTGGCGACGTGAGATGGCAAGAGGTACTTCAAGGCATAGGCTTTTGCCACAGAACCGGCGGTGAGATCCCGCTGCGTATTGAATACGGTTGCATCCTTGTTGGCATTTTCATTTACGACAGTTTCGTCGCGGTGAAGCAATTTACCAACGGAATGTTGAATATCCATGGCTTGTTCGCGGGCAATATCGCGGTCGTGGCGGTACTCAATATAGGCGCGCGCCACCTCAGGATATGGCGAGGTCATCAGATAGTTTTCCACGGCTGCCTGTATGCGCGGGATGTCGAGGGTGTCAGAACCCAAAGATTGTGTTATTGCCGTGGTTGCTCGGCTGAGGAATTCGTGGTCCTCAATTCCTTGAGCGTTGAGGGCGGCTTCCATCGCGCGATATATCTTTGCTGGATCGAAAGCGACTATCCGCCCGTCGCGTTTACGGACGAGTGTGGTACTACGGACTGTCTGCACGGACATGAAGAACCTCCTCGTATCGGATCTGGGTGTCAACGCGAAAAAGGCGCGGTCTGCTCCGCGCATTATTTTCTGTGACCACTCCAGATAACACTAAATGTTGTGCCTAAATTTTTTGTGGATACCAGATATAGTATTCCGTCACATTGAGGATGTGGTGGACCGCGCCCAAGCGTGTTCCGCCACCAAACCGTATTTATCCCCCTCAACACATCCGCATTACAAGCCCGTGCGCCACCTCATCACGCGTGCCCCCCCCTGACAGGCAGCCCGTCTCACCCACGAAAATCACCAAATGGCAAAGCGCTGAATACCCGTCGTTAAACACCGTGCTGCCGAGTATCGCATTGCCGAACACTCATTTTCGCAGCTCACACTCCAGCCAATAACCGCGCTGAACACAACTTGCGACCACGTACTACCACGCCACCTGTAATCGCTACCTGTAATCGCCAACCGCCCAGCCAAAAACTAGCTACTCAACCACGTGACTACCGCGCCACATTAAAACCAGCAGAAGCCAAATAGCTCCCCTGCCACCACCCACCCACTGAGAACAGCTCGCCGCCCCTCCTAGCGATACACCAAACTCAGCTAGACGGAACCCATCTAGCCATAAGCACATAAGAGGAATCCCCTCCCAGCATGAAACCCACGGCACACCACACGAACACACAAGGCTCATGAAAAACAGCTATCCTCATAAACACAGCTCACCGTCTGCCATGAGCACGGCAGACCTTCGGCGTCATGACCACGCCACAACCTTCACCCCATCAGGCTCACCACCCAACACGAGGAGCACCCATGCCAGATCTAAACACACACGACGGCGATTCACTCCCCCTGCGAATCACCCACACTCAAGCCCTTGCCCTTGCCAATGCCGGAGCACAACTCCTTGACGTGCGCGAATCCGAGGAACGCCTCAACGGGCATGCCGCCCACGACACCCACATTCCGTTGGGAAATCTCAACGCACACACCGCCGCAACTCTCAACACCGAACATCCCGTGATCGCCTACTGCGCCTCCGGGCGGCGCTCCCAATACGCCGCAGCCATCCTGCGCGAATTAGGATTTTCGGCGTATTCCCTCGATGGTGGATTCGCAAGCTGGGCCCAAGCTGGCGGGCAATGCCTAGACCCAGCCGCCCAATAACCACAAGCCGTATAACTTACCCGCTGATAGCTCGATAACTGTTTCTCAGGCAGCTATTGAGCAATCTGGGCAGCGAGTTTACGTATAGCTGATAACCACTGTTGCCCTGTGCCTCGCCGCGCCACCAGAGCACCCAGCGATCCCGCAAACAGCCTCGCCTCCTAGTCTGCCCACAGTTCATGGCACAATAGGGGCGATGGCAGAATCCTCTCATAACTCACAGCATTCCTCCTCGTCTCGGGCACATAACCGACGACGAGCTGCTCGGCGATCCCGACGCCCGGCTACCACGCTGCCTGCGGCATCCGCGCAGGCAAACTCCCCCACATCCGATGCCCCCACACCCACGCCATCAGAATCTTCCCCCGCCATTTCCTCCACCACTTCCCCAGCTACCTCCACGGAAAAGCCGCCTGTTACCGCTGCATCGCGAGCGCAATCTCAACGCTCCACCTCTCGCTCCCGCGCCTATTCGCGCCCGCGCCGCCTCACCAACGAACACATCGCTGCCCGCCGCGCCGCCGTCCCCTCCCCTATTACCTATCCAGCAGAATTACCTGTCAGCGCCCGCCGCGCAGACATTGCCGAGGCCATCAAAAACAACCAAGTCGTCATCATCGCCGGCGAAACCGGATCAGGAAAAACCACCCAACTCCCAAAAATCTGCCTAGAGCTCGGTCGAGGCATCACCGGCATGATCGGGCACACCCAACCACGCCGTATCGCCGCCCGTTCCGTTGCCGAACGCATCTGCGCAGAACTCGGCGTCACCCTCGGGGAAAGCATTGGCTATCACGTTCGCTTCACCCAAGACGTCAGCCCCACGACACTCGTCAAACTCATGACCGACGGGATTTTGCTCGCTGAAACCCAATCCGATCCACTACTGCGCGCCTATGACACCATCATCATTGACGAAGCCCACGAACGCTCCCTCAATATCGACTTCCTACTCGGATATTTAGCGCGGCTCCTCCCCCAACGCCCCGATCTGAAACTCATCATCACCTCAGCAACCATTGACGCTGAACGCTTCGCCGAACACTTTGGCCAACACTGTGCAGGAGGAAAACCAGGACAGCGCGCACCCATCATTGAAGTCTCCGGGCGCACCTATCCAGTTGAGATTCGCTATCGCCCCTTACACGACCCAGATAGCGAAGAAGAACCCCGCGATCAAATCACCGGCATTATTGCCGCAGCCGACGAACTCATGGCAGAAGGCCCCGGAGATATTCTCGTCTTTCTCTCCGGCGAAGGCGAAATCCACGACACCGACCAAGCCTTCTGCGAAGAACTAGGCCCGCGATACCTCACTGCTGGAACGCACTCACGCGACCCACAGGCCGTCGAAATCCTCCCACTGTTCGCACGGCTCTCCGGCGCAGAACAACGTCGAATTTTTGCCCCACATTCCCATCGGCGAATCGTTTTGGCGACGAACATCGCCGAAACCTCCCTAACCGTGCCCGGAATTCGTTATGTTATCGACGCAGGAACCGCCAGAATTTCGCGCTATTCCCAGAAAACAAAGGTCCAACGGCTACCCATCGAACCCATCTCGCAAGCCAGCGCCAATCAACGTTCCGGACGCTGCGGGCGAGTTGCTGACGGGATCGCCATTCGGCTCTACTCTGAGGCCGACTACCAATCCCGCCCAGAATTCACCGAACCAGAAATCCTGCGAACCTCGCTGGCCTCAGTGATCCTCCAAATGCTCTCCATGCGTCTGGGATCAGTGAGCGAATTCCCCTTTATCGACCCACCACAACTGCGCGCGGTGCGATCCGGCCTGCAACTACTAGAAGAAATCGGGGCGATTCGTGGCGAACACCGCCTGACCCGCATCGGGCGCACTCTCGCCCAACTCCCCATTGATCCGCGCCTGGGGCGTATGCTCCTCGCCGCCGTCGATAATGGATGCGCCAGCGAAGTTCTGGTGCTCGTAGCCGCGATGAGCGTCCAAGATGTGCGGGAACGCCCAGCAGAATTTCGTGCCCAGGCCGATCAACTCCACGCGCGTTTCACCGAAGGCAGCTCAGATTTTTTGGCGTATTTGAACCTATGGCGGTATCTGCGCACCCAGCAACGCGATCTATCCGGTTCAGCTTTCCGACGGATGTGCCGTGCCGAATACATTAACTGGCTGCGCTTTAGGGAATGGCAAGACGTCGTTGACCAGCTTCGCCAACTCGCCCATCCACTCGGCATGAAACTGCGCCCGATCACCCTGCCAAGCCGCACCCAGATCACGCGCGCAGCACACGAACTCATCGACACCTCACACAACCGAGACGTCACCCATGCCGTTCACCAACTCGGGCAATCCCGGGATACCCCCGCTGCTGACGCCATCCATCAATCCCTCCTCGTCGGATTGCTCTCCAATCTAGGATCCTGGGATGACCGCGTGAAAGATTACGCGGGCGCGCGCGGCACACATTTCGTTATCTGGCCGGGCTCTGGGCTACACCGCTCACGTCCCGCCTGGGTGATGGCCGCTGAACTCGTGGAAACCTCCCGACTCTTCGCCCGAACCGTCGCCCGCATTGAACCAAAATGGATTGAGCAGGTGGCCGCCCATCTCATCAAACACCAATACTCTGAACCATTTTGGTCAACGAGATCTGGGGTGGCAATGGTTCACGAGAAAGCCACCATCTATGGGCTACCGATCGTGGCAGATCGCCACCGACTCCTATCCTCCGTCGGTACCGATGAGGCACGCCACCTCGCCCGCGATATGTTTATTCGGCACGGTCTGGTCGAAGGGCTGTGGCGCACCCACCACACATTCGCTGCCGATAACCTGCGAGCTTTAGAAAAAGCCCGCGATGTCGAGCAACGGCTACGGCGCACCGGCCTTGTTGCCGACGAGCTTGCGCAATTCACTTTTTTCGATGAACGCCTGCCAGAACATATCGTCTCGGGTCAGCATTTTGATTCCTGGTGGAAAAAAGAACAGCGGCGCTCCCCGGACCTGCTGACATTCACCCAAGAGTTCCTCTTAGGGAACACCGCCGTATCCGAAGAGGAGTTCCCAACCCACTGGGTATGCGGTGAATTCCGTCTGCCTATCGAATACACCTTCTCTCCCGGATCACATTCTGACGGGTTGACGATTGATGTTCCCGTAACGATTTTGCCGCAATTGCGCGATGACGGCTTTGACTGGCTCGTCCCTGGCATGCGTGAGGATCTCATCATCGCCACCATCCGGGCCTTACCGAAGAATATACGCCGACATCTGGTTCCGGCCCCCGATGTTGCCCGCGAACTAGCCCGCCGCCTTACCGCTCGGCCACATACCGGCGAGCCAGCCCCCTGCGACTTCCAACATGCCATCACCCAGGCGGTACGCGAATTGCGCCATATTGATATTGATCCGCAGGTGTGGAACGACGTCGTCATCCCGCCGCATTTGTGTATCCAATTCCGTATCCGTTCCGAACGTGGAGCGGTGCTCGACGAAGGCCCCTCGCTATCCTATCTGCAGCGCGCATTAGCCCCGCGCACCCGATCTGCTGTGGAAACCGTGGTGCGCGGCGCAGTTGCACAGGCCCTTGAAGAACAGCGCCAAGTCTCCTCGTCGGGCTCCTCAGATGCTTCAAAGGGGCTAGCAGCACTTCCCCGTATTCCGATGGACGAATTACGCCAATGGCCACAGGCCGACTCCTTGCCGCTTACGGTGGAAAGTCGTGACTCCTCCGGTGCGCCCGTGCGCGGCTATCCTGCCTTAGTAGATAATGGTGCTACCGCTAATAGCGTCAGTATTCGGGTCCTGACGGATCCTGCCCGCCAAACTCGCGACCATCGCCTCGGAATAATCCGGCTATTAGCCGCGGATCTGGCTTTACCTGACGCCCGAGTCAGCACGCGGTGGAACGGCACGCAATCCCTGCTTTTGGCAAGTACCCCCTATCCCACCACGGCTGAGCTGATCGCCGATATCCAGTTTGCCGCCTGCCGCAATATTGCCGATAAGTGGGGGCGGGAAAATCATCAGGGCATCGGAACTATCCGCGAGCGCAGCCAGTTTGAGGCATTGCGCAGTTACGTGCGGCTTCGCCTGGAAGATGAGATCTACCGTATCGTCAATATTGTTGCGAAAATTATGAGCGCCCTCAGCCAGACGGATAGTGCCCTACGGGCTCATTCCAGCACATCGATGCTCAACACGGTAACGGACGAGCGCGACCATCTGGCACAGTTGCTCTATCCAGGATTTATCTCGGGCACCCCAGAAGAATATCTGGCACATCTGCCCCGCTATATCCATGCTGCACAGCTTCGGCTCGCAAAAGCTGCCACTCAGCCTGATACCGATGACGAACTGGCCGATCATATTGACGAGATAACTGAGTTCGTTAACGAGCAATGCGCCCAGGCCCGCGAGGAATCCTATGACGCCCAACGCGAGCGCACGTGCCAGCAGGCGCAATGGATGATTGAGGAGTTGCGCGTATCCTTATTTGCCCAGCAGCTCGGCACTGCAATGAAAGTCTCGCCGCAACGGATCCGTAAGCTTTTTCGATAATATCGCGGCGATTGCACGCCAGCGGCACCTATTAGCGCTAGTGGGTAATGACGGAATCCGCTGTATGCGTGGCGGTCTGTAATATCAGGCTTTCAGGCTATATCTAGTGTTTTACCTGTAAATGGATAATAACCCTAGTGCCTATCGTAGATCCTGGCGGATATGTAATTACTGCGATTAGCCTAAGAACCCGATTATTCCCCCGAGGATTACTCCGGCGACCCAATTGAATATTGCCTCAGATGCGCAAACTACCACATACGTGTTACCTACTGCTCTACGCGATCGCTAACCGATCTAATTCACTACGCAGCGCCCTGCCCACTATGCACCGAAGCAAAACTCACAGCCCGTCTCGTTTTCATCGTCGCACCTATTGAGCCGATAGTTATTTCTCACCAGAGGCAGCCTCCCCCCTCTCAGGCTGCCATCTATCGCCCTACAGCCAGATGCATATTTCCTCATGTTTCCTTATTGTGCCGGCGGTGGTTCGGAAAGTAATTCGCCAACATCAATCCAGGCAGCACCGGCAGCCCATCCATCAATCGGCGCAATCCCCACCTGAGTCACTGTTTTTCCAGCCGGAACCTCGAACACAATATTGACGGGAACATTGTGCCAAAACACTGGATCACTGGTATCTAGAATCGGCTCCCAGATAATCCAATGTGCCCGAATAACATCTCCTCCATCGGTCACAGCAAAGGCGTTGAAAATTGTTGGCGGTAAGAAAGGGGCGAGATCCGCAGAATTGAGCATATCAATCCGAGCGGCCAGACGGAGATACCGCGCATCGCGATCAAGATATTGATAAGCCGGATCGTCACTCAAAGTACGCGCCGGAATATCGACGTAAAACGCCTTATCTATCGTCACCTGGAACGGCATTACTGGATCGCCCGCCGCATTCTTATCTAGGTTATCTACCGAAGAATCCGGCGTCGGGAATGTTATCGGAAAACCTAATGAGAAAGTCTTTCCCTCACGGTTAACTACCGGCACCGTCGCCTGCTTATCTCCTGATTTCGGTGAATTTTCGACCGACGGATCCGCCCCATTCGCTGCCGGATCATTTCCTGATCCAGATACTGCCGGTGAGGGCGAAGAAGAGGCAGAACTTGCTGCAGGATTATGAGCCGACGGCGAATCCGCACGCAGTTGCGGGCCACGCAAAAGCAACACTGCAATTACAACCACGATCCCAATGGCTGCTAATGCCCCACAGACAGCCAAAAGGGATCGGCGCCATCGCGTTGCCAGCGGGAGATTTTCTCTCATAATGACATCGCTCGCATTATCACAAGCATCAGGATGGTCATCCCAAACAGCCCGCCCCACCATTGCGCCGCAGCCCACCAGGGAGCGCGCTCAAGAGCACCTCGACGCATCGGCAAGGTCGGAGCACGGTTAGAGAGCAGACGCGGGTGGCGAAGGAGTTTCTCCCGTAGGGCTACCTGTTCTGGCGTCACCCGATCAATATTGGAGAGCTCTCCCATGCCTGGATGATCTTGTTGCAGCGCAATCAACGTGCCTACTCCAGGATCTTCTACCTCTCGCCCGGACTGCGTTTCCCGCAGCAAAATAACCGAACGGAAAGGGTCGCCGCCATCTACTGGAAGCACAACCACCGGAACTAACAACCCTCGATTTGCACCTTTGCGCACATAACGCGCATAGGGGCTCTCATCCGTGGCAAGCGTGCGGGCAATGACGGGAATAGGCTGCCCTTCGCCGTGCCCCGTCGGTATCTTCCACACCACAACAACCGCGATCACCAGCAGCATAAAGGGGAGAAAGGATATGCCAATCGCGGTAATAGATAAGCGCGAAGCAAATAGGAGGAATCCAAATAGCACGCCCAAGAAAGCGCCAATTGCCATCGCGGTGACTATCCGCCGAGCATGGTCAATCGGGCGATTAGCTGGGATTGTTCCCGCTTCGCCAATTCGTGCCACTAGATCCGTCTGCGATGCCATTGAGAATCCTCACTGTATCTATAACCGTTATCTTCCCTGGAATATCACCATTTTATCGACATACGACTGCGCATTAATAGCCCGCATGCCCCACCTTGGCAGCACATTTCATGATGGCATGAGCCACAGCGATGGCGTAACCTACAAGGCAAGGGAGGTAACGCTATGGCAGACACCTCCGTGGAGATCACGGAATACGCGCAATACGATGCGAAGAACCGAGGCGGGAAAGATCGCGCAGGCGCAGTTACGAATACGCCGACTGGCACGCCCACCGGCGCACGAAAGCTGACGTCTTCTCGCACTCGCTCCCGCTCAGCACGGCAACGATCCCAAATTCGCACCGCCTACACCATGCTCATCCCCTCATTTATCGGGGTTGGCCTGTTTCTAATGGTGCCCATCATCCTCGTTCTCCTCATCTCACTAACACGCTGGAACCTCATCTCTGATCCAGTGTTCGTCGGGGTTGAGAATTACCGCTCCATGTTTGAATCGCCAGGTTTTTGGAACTCTGTTCGCGTCACCTGCCTGTTCTCCCTCATCGCCATACCTGGAGCTATCATCATCGGATTGCTCATTGCACTGGGATTAAACCGGCGACTCCCCGGATCAACGATTTTGCAGGTCATGTACGTCATCCCCTGGGTGGCTGCCCCGCTCGCCCTGGGCATCGTCTGGAACTGGATGCTTGCCCCTTCCGGTTTCATTAATGAAATCCTCGGCACACACAGCGCCTGGTTAGCTTCAGAACGGACGGCACTGCCGGTAGTCGCTTTCGTGTACGTCTGGCAGAACGTCGGATATATTTCTCTATTTTTCCTGGCCGCCCTGCAATCTATCCCTCGTGACCTTTACGAAGCTGCGCAACTTGACGGCGCCGGCAAGCTACGCACGCTCTACTCTATTACGCTGCCGCTGATCCGCCCCACGACGTTCTTTGTCATGGTCACCTCGTTTATCTCTTCTTTCCAAGTATTTGACTTAGTTTACGGATTGACCGAAGGGCATCCTGGGTATCCTGGTTCAACAACCGACGTCATTGCCGCTCGAATCTACAGCGCGGCTTTCACCTCCCCGCAAATCGGAGAAGCCTCCGCTATGGCAGTGTTCCTCACCATCATTATTGTTATCGTGACGGTCCTCCAGCAGCGGTATTTCTCATCGCGCATGACCTATGAGATGAGCTAGCCATGAGTAATATGTCGAACACGTCCTCACATGCGCCCGCACCCTCAGCTCACCGTTCACCGCAATATGGGCGCGCGCCCCGAATGCGGCGCAAGAATTCGGTGTGGTCAATCGTCTTGACTTACGCCCTCCTTATCGGCGGAGCGCTTATCACTGTTATGCCGCTCATCTTTTCCATTTTGACGTCATTTCGTACCGAGGGCGATCTGATTACCCGCGGCGCTTTCTCTCTGCCTAGTACGTTCACCACGGAAAACTATCTCGCGTTATTTAGCGATCATGATTTCATCGTGCCACTTGCCGTCACCTTTCAAGTGGTTCTCGTGATGGTTATTGGGCAGTTCTTCTCCTCTATTTTGGCCGCTTATGCCTTTGCTCGTTTAGATTTTCCTGGACGCAATGTGCTGTTTTGGTCGTATCTAGCGACCATGATGATCCCTGCAGTGGTCACTATGATCCCACTGTTTTCCATGCTCTCCCAGTGGGGATGGCGCAATACTTTTGCCGGTATCGTTGTGCCGTTTATGCTGGGATCGCCCTATGCGATCTTCTTGTTGCGGCAAAATTTCAAGGCTGTTCCGCAGGAAATCCTTGACGCTGCTGAACTGGATGGCGCTGGCTTCTGGCGGCAGCTTCGCTCCATTGTGTTGCCAATGAATCGCCCGATCCTCGTCACCTTGCTACTCATTACGATCGTCACGCAGTGGAATAACTTTATGTGGCCGAAGATCATCGCCCCCAATAAGGAGTGGAACGTCTTGACGGTTGCCACGGCGAGCCTGCAATCGGAGCATTCGCGCAATTGGACGCTTGTCATGGCGGCCACTACGTTATCCATCCTCCCGTTGCTGGTGTTGTTTATTGTTTTCAATAAGCAGATCGTGCGCGCTATTGGAATCAGTAGCCTCAAGTAGCGAAAATATGGCGAAAAATAGCCATTTTCTACCGAGAATTATCTCAATGTGAAATATTCATCTATCCCTGAGAGCCGCATATCGCTGATAGGCTAATTCTATGGCGGGCACATCCGCCCTCACATAATGACGAAATCGGTATTTCCAGGGGGAAACTCATGAAGCGTTCACTGGCCTACGCTGCTGCTGGTCTAGCTACCGTCGGCATGGTCTTGGGCGCCTGCTCACCGGGCAGCAAGGACGACACGTCCAATAACAACGCGTCCGGCGGATCGCAGACGACCGTCACCTTCCGACTCTGGGACGAAACCGCCGTTCCAGCCTACAAAGAATCCTTTGCTGAATTTGAAAAAGCACATCCCGATATTCATGTCGAGATTCAACAAGTACCCTGGGGTGATTATTGGACTCAGCTCCCACTCGACATCTCCTCAGGCGATATGGCCGACATCTTCTGGGTAAATTCCTCAAACTTTGCCCTCTATGCCGATAACGGCAATCTCATCAACATCACTGAAGAACTTGGCACGGACCACGACGAATGGCAACAATCCGTCGTTGACCTATACACCCGTAACAAATCCCTATGGGGAGTGCCGCAGATCTGGGATTCCATCGCCCTGTTCTATAACGTCGATAAAGTCAATGCTGCCGGAGTGGACGTCAATAATTTGACCTGGCAGGTCGGCGCCGGATCAGGAGATACCCTACTGGAGGCTGCGAAGAAACTGACGATTGACGCCAACGGCAATAACGCCACCTCACCTCAGTTCGATGCCAATTCCATTAAGACCTACGGATTCAACGCCCAGGCAGATATGCAGGCAATCTACCTGCCATTCCTCTTTGAAAACGGCGGTCAATTCCAAGACGATTCCGATAAGTTCACCTTTGCTTCTCCAGCTGGGGTGCAATCCTTTGAGTATCTCGTCTCGCTGATTAACACCTACCATGTTGCGCCGCCAGCCGCGGAAACGAATACAAATGGCGACGTCACCCGCGACATGTTTATCCGTGGCGATCTAGCCCTCTTCCAATCTGGCCCGTATTCACTTAAGACGATTGCCGAAAACACCAAGACGAAGTGGGCATTAGCTCCTATGGTTGCTGGCCCGAAGGGTCGCCATTCCACCACTCATGGCGTGGTCGCCGTCGGTAATGCACAGACCAAGAATCACGACGCAACTGTTGAAGTGCTCAAGTGGCTTGGCTCTGTTGAAGGTCAAGCACCCCTGGGCAAGATGGGAATTTCTTTCCCCGGAGCTGTGGGTGCACAAGATTATTTCGTCAACTACTGGGCTAAGCAAGGCGTGGACGTGAAAGTCTTTATCGACGCGGCTAATGGTGGCAATGCGGTATCCCCGCATGGTCCAGACGTCAATGCGGGCACGCAGGCTTATACCAAGCGGCTGCTTGACGTATTCCTTGGCAGCGTTCCGGTAGCTCAAGGGCTATCTGAAGCTCAAGACCTAGGGAATGCGGCGATGAAGTAACCCTTATGCTGTGGCTTGATGGCAACGGATGGTAGCTATGGGAATCACCTCTCGCAGTTAATCTCCAACCCGTGCGCGAAAGCCCAGGTGAAACGAGCTGAAATTAGCTGTAAACCGCAGAGATCACCTCTTCGCTATAGCGCGGTCAGCAGCGGGCAATCACCGATCTATCAACAGGTAGCGAGCGATCAGAATCAGCTCTCAATACTGTTCACATAGGGATCCGCAATTAGCTTAGCCATCCGCAGCCATACTAAACCTCACGCGGGGCGAGTCCACTGGACTCGCCCCGCTTTCTTTGCCCTCGTATTTCCCCGCATCATCTCACGTCAGGTTTCTCTATATCTTCCCTAGATTGGCGCTCCCCTCCCGCATTACTAATGCACAGTAAAACGCCACCCGTTCACCCCAGAAAACACAAGACATACTCCGCGAATGTTCGCCCATGAAACTGGTAACAGACCGGCTTATACCCCTTAGCCAGTGGATCGTCTTAATACCCCCCTTGATAGCCCTATCGCCCCGCTTCGCTATGCTCCATCAAAATGTCACAGCCGAAAGTCAATGCCACAACCAAAGAGCCCAAGGGCACATCCGGCTCTAAAAAGATCGTCCTTTTCTTGCAATATGCAACGCAGATCAAGGCGCGCCACACAACCTAAGATCTAAAATGCGCCACAGCATCGCCGCACTCGCGCACAATTCCCAGTTAATTCACAGCTACAATCCCCTGCGCTCGCAGCAGATGTTCAGATTCACCTGGTTATCTAGGTGTTGGTAGAGCATACCGATACAGCAGGAGGGGATATCATGGCGCGCACCCGTCGTATTTTCGCCATGCTATGTATCGCCTCAAGCATGAGCGGATGTTCATATCTGGCCGCAAACGAACACCATCACGCTCCACACGCTGCCGCTATCGCTGATTCTTCACCATCTGCCTCTGCCATCACTTCAGATGAACCCTCCTCTGCTCATAATGGCGAATCCCCACAATCCTCTGATTCATCTTCGTTAACCGATCTCACTATCACTACCGAAAGCTCGCGCTCTACCACCTCAACGACGCTGGCGCCCACACCGGAGCAAAACACCAGCGGATACACCAGCTCGGCGTCAACATCCAACCCATTAACCGGCAACCCCACCGAGGTTAACGCGCGAACATTGGCGTACTGCCAGGCCCTCGCCCTGCGCAATATCACCGGCTATATCCAAGAAGACACCCTCGACGGTCAACTCGTCTCCCGCTCTCGCGTCAACACACATCCCCTCAGCGCCGAAATAGAATCCTTCGACGCCGCCGGTAAACGAGTGAACCACAGCGTGCTCAACCAGAACACAATTTTTGTCCAACACGGCACTAGCTGGGTGCAGGCAAGCGTGGATTCTCCGGATAAAAACCTGGCCTACCAAGCCACCATTCCGGCGCGATTTGAAACCTTACTCAATCCATCCGTCCGAGCCTCCGGCACAGATCCCGCGTTGACCTATCGCGTCACGGGAAAGAAAACCGTCAACGGTCAGACGATTTTCACCTTGACGCTTTCCCGCAGCAATGACGATGACATCCCGGATTCTGACGTCCATCTCGTTATCCGATCCGACTGTTTAGTTCTGCGCGCCGAATCCTCATACAATATCGACGGCGTGGATCATACCCGCGTCTCAACTACGCGAGATATTGATATCCCGCAGTACATTGAGATGCCCTCACAAGCAGCAGATACACAAAACAGCGCAGCGAGTTCTCCGAGCCTATCCCGCTAGCTTTCCAGCCGATCACCTGCCAAATCGTCATCTTGCCGGATCTGCTTGATTGCCAGAAATGTAGAAAACCGCCCTGGCAGAGAATCGACCTGGCATACCGAGCTTCTACCAAAGTATGCGGGCTACACCAGACGTTGCTACGCGAAATATCGCTAAGGCACGTCTGCTACTAACTCTCGAAGTGCGCAAACCTCTTCGCTCTGCATGCGATCAGCCCGCGCTCCATACAGCTTCCCGCCTGATCGCCAATAATCCTCCGCCAGAAAGCGAGCAATACGTTTATGGGGGAGATTTCCTTGCCCGCATCGCATCGCCGCTAGGAGCGATCCGGCATACTCGCAATAAACTCCACAATCCCTTGTGCTCCACGTTCTATCACCCCATAGGTGTGATAGAAGTCGGTCACGCCGCCGTACCACGGATCTGGCACATCATAATGCCCATCAGAGGAATAAAAATTCGAATAACGCTTCGCTGAGCGCGCCTCGCGATCCTCCGCCAGCACACCACCCGGACCATACGCCCCATAAGGAGCAATCGCGCAGGTCCCGTCAAATTCGCGCCATAGGTGAATCTTGCCAAGATCCTGATTGATCTCAGTCAGCCGCGAGCGCAGCGAGCGGGCATGGCCAACCGTCAGAGCGAGAATCAGATCTGCCTGCCGCAGTTCCTCATCCGAAACGCGGTGCGCGTAATGATCCGCGGGCACCTCATGCCCACGCTCCCGCAGCACCTGCCGTGCCCGCGGATCAATCGGATTGCCGCTTTCCTCTGCCGACACCCCGGCAGAGGAAACCTCAACATCTGTTATCCCCGCGGCAGCGAGCTGATCGCGCACCACAATCTCCCCCATCGGCGAGCGGCAGATATTGCCGGTACACACCACGAGCACCCGATAGGTCATGAGATTAGAAATCCCAGTCTTCGTCTGTGGTTGCCTCAGCCGTACCGATCACGTACGACGAACCAGAGCCGGAGAAGAAATCGTGATTCTCGTCTGCTCCGGGCGAGAGCGCCGCCAAGATAGCCGGATTCACCGCGGTATCACTCGGCGGGAACAGCGCCTCATAACCCAAGTTCATCAAGGCTTTATTGGCGTTGTAGCGCAAAAACATCTTGACGTCTTCCGTCAGCCCCATCGGATCATACAAGGACGCCGTGTATTCTTCTTCGTTCTCGTAAAGATCTTCGAGCAAAGTGAACGTGTAATCCTTCAGTTCCTCCCGACGCTCCGGTGAAGCCTGACGCAGGGCAACCTGATACTTGTACCCGATGTAGTATCCGTGGACGGCCTCATCGCGGATGATTAACCGAATGAGATCCGCCGTATTCGTCAGCTTCGCGTGGGCGGACCAATACATCGGCGCATAAAAACCGGAATAGAACAGGAATGATTCCAGCATGGTTGACGCAACCTTGCGCTTTTCCGGATCGTCGCCATGATAGTAGCTGAGAATAATTTCCGCTTTCTTCTGCAAATACTCATTCTCTTCCGACCAGCGGAACGTCTCTTCAATCTCGTCAGAGGAGATCAAGGTCGAGAAAATCGACGAATAGGACTTAGCATGTACAGACTCCATAAACGCAATATTGGTCAACACTGCTTCTTCGTGTGGCGTCACCGCGTCCGGAATAAGAGAAACCGCGCCTACCGTCCCCTGAACCGTATCCAACAGCGTCAATCCGGTAAATACGCGAGTAGTCATCTCTTGCTCATGCGGTTTGAGCGTATTCCACGACTGAATATCATTCGACAGCGGAATTTTCTCCGGTAGCCAGAAATTAGCTGTCAGACGATCCCATACCTCTAAATCTTTATCGTCTTCAATTTTGTTCCAGTTGATCGCTTCTACCGCACGATTCTGACGAGCCATCGCTACCCCTTATCTCGGACGTGTATTACGCACATCGACCACTACCATCGCCACATTCAAAAGTGACCCGTGCCCATCATCTCACGACTGACCCGCACCCCGCACCATTGATCCACCCACGTCACATCATCATCGCCACAACACGCGCATAACTCCACACGTAATAGCCGCCACCCTCCCCCGCGAGTATGGCGCATCGCGTCGCCGTCCATAATAATGTGTACCTCATGACCGCAACGCACGACGCTATCCAGCCGCTTTCCCGCCGTTACCATGGCCGAATTGACGGCTTGGATCTGGCCCGAGGCCTGGCAATTCTCGGTATGATATGGGTCCATGCTGGCCCGATGATTGATGGGGCATATTGGCCGACGCTACTGGCAGAGATTCCCTTTGGCCGCTCCTCAGCCCTTTTTGCCTTATTGGCTGGCGTGTCGTTGTCGATTATGACGGGACGCAATGTGCCCTACACCGGCGAGCGTCTACAGCACGCACAACTGCGTATCGTAGGGCGCTCCTTAATGTTGCTCGTCATCGCCGGAATTTTAGATCTGTTCCAAACGCCAATCTTGCTGATCTTAGGCTACTACGCCCTGTGGTTCCTGATTGCTTTGCCCTTCACACGCTGGTCAGCAGGAAAACTCTTTATTGCCGCCGCTCTCCTAGCCGCTGTCGGTCCGACGCTACACGTCTATCTCAACGTCATACTCACCCGCAACGACATGTTGGGCAGTGGTGGTACCAACGGAATCATACTTGACGTCCTCATCACGGGCCTATATGCCGGTGTTGGATTCATGGTGTACGTCCTCGCCGGCATGGGGATCGGCCGTCTCAATATCACGCATCGGTTGGTGCAATGCCTATTAGTCATCATTGGAACTATCTGCGCCACCGTCGGTTATGGCATTTCGTGGCTGGCTACCCGCTATCTCGAACCCGCTATTGATTTTGATACGCTCAATCTTTCCTCCCTCAACAGCTCTGGCAGCCTGGGGAGTTTGGCAAGCGGAAGTGGCGCAAGTTCTGCTATGCCAGATCTTGGCTCTGGGGTTTATCCACCGTCTTTTCCGCCTCACAACGCCAATATCCTGCAGCGAATAGCTTACGATTTTCAATCCATCATCCACTATGCATCGGATATTTTCCGACCTGGCCCGCTCTCACCTGCACCAGATATTCCTGTTGACCCGACGGGAGATTCCTCATGGAAAAAGCTGCTGTGGGATGGCAGTGCTGATAGCTTAAATCTGCCGGATCCCACCTGGGCCGATTATCTGCACGGTAGCCCACACTCCAATACAATCACTGAGGTTATCGGCAATCTCGGGGTGACAATGGCTGTGCTCGGGCTATGCTTACTGATCGGCTTCCTAGCTCGTTCAGTGCTGTTACCTGTTCGAGCCCTTGGTTCTATGTCACTGACGGCGTATTCCCTACACGTCCTTCTCATCGGTTTTCTTCCCGCAGAAATGATGGGATTCAGCGCTGCAGAATTCCTCGTCGTTGGCGGGCTGGTTCTAGGATTCGCTCTCGCCTGGAAACTCTTTGGGATAGCGCGCGGGCCGCTGGAATGGCTGATGTGGAGGTTCTCCCTGTGGTTTGCTCGGCCTGCGCTAAAGCATGAGGAAACTGGACCCATCCCAGCTCAGGATGCGCACCCAGTTCGAGATCCTTCCCCCATTCACATTCAGGAGCAATTCTCGACTCCGGTTCCGTCTGTCCGGTAGCTACAGCAGAAGCAGGAGCAGGAACTCTCTTCGCCAACGCGCTAACGGCTAATCCCCGCTCCCCAGCGGTACCGCCCGCACTTTTCACCCGCAGCCGTGACGAGCAACGGGCAAGCCTTAAAACGGCTAACTCCTACTGGCCAACAAAAGTGTCGAACTCATACCCAACAAACGTAGAGTTACCGCTCGTTCCCCGCCTCTGACACATCTGCGCCAGTACCATCCTCGATGCCTGGCACATGCTGCGAAGGATCATTTTCTCCTGCCCATTTGCGACGGCTACGTTCATCACCGATGACATTTTCCCGTCGGCCCAATAATCCAAGAGCGGCAATGCCGAACAGCAGATACGTCACGCCCTCTGCAAATAGACCCACCCCAATACCTAACTGGGTGCTGAACCACGACCATTCTGGGCGCATGAATAAGGCAGCCGCCGCAGCAATCGTCACGGCCGTCGCGAGAACAGAAATAATCAGCATCGCCCCGTTATGGCGCAAGAGGCGCGGCCAAAGCGTCATATTAGATAGCGAATCCAAAATCAGTAGCCCGGCGGCAACGAGAATCAGCGCGTCAATCGCGAACTGCAGCCGCACAATCAGGAAAATTCCAATAATGAGCAGGACTGCGGCGATGACAAAACCGGCGTTGGAGCTACCTGATTCCGCGTCGTTTCTCGCCCGTAATGTGGAGATTGCCAGCATACCGGCACGCAACAAGACAATCGCGCCCAAGGCAATGAAAATCGTGTCGAGCGTTGACTCCGGACGGGCAATGACGAATACCCCCAGAACGATCATGACAATGGCAAGCGGTAACGCCATCCAATGCCACGTCCAGTTCTCCTTCTTCCGCTGTAGCTGTTCGCCTGGCATGTGCTGTCCTCTCCGTCGATACCTGAACAGATTACTCTGAGGAATACTATGCCACGGGTACCGACGCAGAGCTAGAGCTTACAACATGCAAGAAACACAGCCGGCAACTTCAGTGCCTTCCAAGGCCGCCTGACGGATACGCATGTAGTACAGCGTCTTAATCCCTTTGCGCCACGCGTAAATGTAATTGCGGTTTACATCGCGCGTGGTAACCGTATCGGGATAGAACAGCGTCAGGGATAGCCCTTGGTCGATGTGCTGAGTTGCAACGGCGTAGGTGTCGATAATCTTTTCCGGCCCGATTTCGTAGGCGTCCTGGTAATATTCCAAGTTTTCGTTGGTCATATAGGCCGCCGGATAGTACACACGTCCCAGCTTGCCTTCCTTACGAATCTCAATCTTCGACACGATTGGATGAATTGAGGACGTGGAATGATTGATATATGAGATGGAACCCGTCGGCGGAATGGCTTGCAAATTCTGGTTATACATGCCGTACTTTTGCACATCATCCTTGAGCGCCCGCCAATCGTCCTGGGTGGGGATATGAATATTGGCAAACAACTCCCGCACCCGATCATATTGCGGGACCCATTCCTCGTTAATGTACTTATCAAAATACGCACCCGAGGCATAGGCCGACTTTTCAAAGCCCTCAAACTTCTTGCCACGTTCCTGTGCCAATTGCATTGAGGCACGAATCGCATGATACGTCACGGTATAGAAGTACATATTGACGAAGTCCAAGGCCTCTGGCGAACCGTAGAAAATCCGCTCCCGCCCCAGGAAACCATGCAAGTTCATCTGACCAAGACCAATCGAATGAGACATATCATTGCCCCGCTTGACCGAGGGCACAGATTCAATCGACGTCTGATCGGATACTGCCGTCAGCGCGCGAATGGCCGTGTTGATCGTCGCTCCGAAATCCGGTGAATCCATCGCTTTCGCGATATTCATTGAACCGAGGTTGCACGAAATATCCTTACCCACATGCGCATACGACAAATCCGCATTGAGCTGTGAGGCTTCAGAAACCTGCAAGATTTCCGAGCACAAATTCGACATGGTAATCCGGCCGTCAATCGGATTAGCGCGATTAACCGTATCTTCAAAAATGATGTAGGGGTAGCCAGACTCAAACTGGATCTCAGCTAAGGTCTGGAAGAAATGACGAGCATTGATCTTCGACTTGCGAATACGCTTATCGTCAACCATTTCGTAGTACTTCTCAGAAATGGAGATCTCAGTAAACGGAACGCCGTAGACCCGCTCAATATCGTAAGGGGAGAACAGGTACATATCCGCGTTCTGCTTCGCCAGCTCAAAAGTAATATCTGGGATGATAACCCCTAAAGAGAGCGTCTTGATGCGGATCTTCTCGTCAGCATTCTCACGCTTAGTATCCAAGAAACGCATAATATCTGGATGATGGGCGTGCAAATACACCGCTCCAGCTCCTTGGCGAGCGCCGAGCTGATTGGCATAGGAGAAGGAATCCTCCAGAAGTTTCATCACCGGATTAACGCCAGAGGACTGGTTTTGAATCTTCTTAATCGGTGCGCCCTGTTCGCGCAGATTCGACAGATTCAACGCCACGCCCCCGCCGCGTTTCGACAGTTGCAACGAGGAATTAATGGCTCGGGAAATCGACTCCATATTGTCCTCAATACGAAGCAAGAAGCAGGAGACGAGCTCCCCGCGCGCCATCTTGCCCGCATTAAGGAAAGTCGGGGTTGCCGGCTGGAAACGCCCAGAAATGATCTCATGCATCAACGACATGGCCAGCTTCTCATCGCCAGCCGCGAGCGTCAGAGCAACCATGCACACCCGATCCTCATACCGCTCAAGGTAGCGAGTGCCATCAAAGGTTTTTAGCGTGTAGGAGGTGTAGTACTTGAATGCGCCCAGGAACGTAGGGAAACGGAACTTATGCGCATAGCAGGCCTTGAACAGCTTTTTAATGAAAGAAAAGGAATACTGATCCAAGATCGCTTTCTCGTAGTAGCCCTCAGAAACCAGATAATCCATCTTTTCTTCGAGATCATGGAAATAGACGGTGTTCTTGTTGACGTGCTGCAGGAAATATTGACGAGCTGCTAGCCGATCTGCGTCAAACTGAATCTTCCCCTCGTCGTCATAGAGGTTCAGTTGTGCGTTGAGCGCGTGGTAATCCAGCGCTGGATCCATGAACTCTTCGCCAGTATCCGTCAAAGTTGTTTCCAAAACTGTTCCAATCCATCACGAACTGTGGTCACGTCAGCCGGCGTCCCGAGCAGTTCAAATTTATACATGTGGGGGACGTGTGTTTTCGCGGCAATAATATCGCCAGCGCGGCAATAGCCTTCACCAAAATTGGTGTTCCCCCCAGAAATCACACCGCGAATCAGTGAGCGATTGTGCTCATCATTGAGGAATTTAATAACTTGCTTGGGGACTGCCCCACGGATCGTTCCGCCGCCATACGTGGGGACGATCAGCACATACGGCTCATTTACGCGCAGCGGCTCGTCGTTTGCATGCAAGGGGATGCGCTCATTGGGGAAACCTAATTTCTCAACGAACCGCTTAGTGTTGTTCGTCGTTGAGGAGAAGTACACGACGTGGACCATCGTATTCTCGCTTTCCCGATTGTTTTTGCGCTGCCCTGCTGTGTTGGTTCGGTTGGGCGTATCGGGGCGGCGCTGTGCCGCCCCGAACCCGCCGACCTTCCGTTCTTCGGCCGAAACCTCGACAGTCTGCTCTACCGTGAGGGGTTTAATCATGTCTGGGCGGTATCCAGCCCAGTGATCGCCATTAGCAAAGACGACGGGAGCCTGCTGATAACCCAGCGCCTTGACAGTTGCCAGGGCTTCAGCATCCTCCACCAAATCGACTTCGGTGAACGAAATGCCTCGCTTGACCAATGCGCGCTTCGTAGCGTTGCACTGGACGCAGTTGGGCTTTGTGTACAGCGTTACTGCCATCGCAATACTCCTCGAAACTTCCTGCCCTATTGGGCTTCACGGGATACGCCAATAAACACTACACCTAGTGCCACATCAATCTAGCACCACTAGATAGTGTGTTTTTGGCGTGTCTGCCACACTTGGCAATCATCCCCTCTTTTCACATGTGGAAAGCCTGTGTACGAGCTGCTAGGCAGCGCGAGACTACCCACATATCACCCACGAAGTCCTCCACATGTTGTGCTGTTCCATTCGATATTGTGCCGTTCCACTCGGCCATAGTGTGGGTGTGACCACATGGCGATACCTCGTCAGCTCCTCGGCAATGATCGCACCAACACCACTTCGCTTCGGATTGACCACATATCAATGCATTGATCTACATAGCAACGCTTCGCCTGCCAATGTATCTACCTGCCGACACATCGCCGCACTGCCCACACATAGCTGTGCTGTTATGCCGCTTGACGTCGGTATCCACTTCTGCGTGGTTAATAGCCACTATGGCGCGAGTGCCACACCCTCATTACTACACTCATTGCGCATAGATGCCGCATATCTGTTACCGCATGTGTACTGCAAAGAGACACACTTACGCGATATACATCATCGGGCAATGTACCGCCTTGCTTAACATGCACTACCTATTTACGGCTTTTTCCGCGGCAATATGCCGATATTGCACGCTCAAATACGGACTGCCACCTCCTATATGTGTACCAATATTGCCTAGTGTGTATCTGGATAACAACAACTGCTCGCCAGATATCTCCATTATCCTCAGCGCTACATTAAAGATTTCTTTCCACAGATAACAGATCTTGTGGAAAACTTTTTCCACTTACCCACAACTGTCAACATCTTTTTCCACAATCGTGGACAATGTCCGTTACAGCCCCCACCGCGAGGCAATATTTTCTCGGCGCGTCGCATCGACCCTATCGGCGCGTCGCCTCCGGCGTGTTTTTCCACTCCTCACGACTCGCGCCACCGTCTTACCACCTACACTTCCTCCCCACCTACCTTCTCCATCTGCTTCTCTATCCACCTAACGCCTCCCTATCCACTACATCTTTGTATCCATCCCACAAAACACCCCACCTCTCGCCCTAAAACGAAATATGCCTTATATACATCCTTGATATTCGTTATGTTTCACGGAAAAATGGCAGTTATGGACGAAGAGATGTATGCCGATCAACTCCGCGATGCAGGATTGCGGGTCACCCAACCCCGACTCACTGTGCTCAAAGTAGTGGAAGAAACCCCGCATTTGAGTGCCGATGAAGTCCGTCAGGGTGTTGTTAAACGACTCGGCTCCGTCTCCACCCAAGCAATTTACGACGTCCTACACGCATTAACCGATAAGGGGCTACTTCGGGAGATTGAACCTGCCGGATCCGTCCCACGCTACGAACTATTCCGCGCAGATAATCACCACCATCTCATCTGCCGCTCCTGTAAAAAGGTTATTGATATTCCCTGCGTCATCGGCAGCGCACCCTGCCTCGAACCGTTTTCCACACATGGTTTCGATATTGACGAAGCCGAAGTCACATTCTGGGGGATCTGCCCACAATGCATCCGTTCAGAATCCCCCACATCACAACAATGAAAATTGGTCGATGCCGACACTGCACCCACGCCAGTGCCATGAGCGATCTGACGTACCAGCCATAAGAAAACGTCCGTCCTCATCACATCATCCCGGAGGTAACGAACATGCCCACAATGAATGTCGAGTCGTTCAATCTAGACCACACAGCAGTACGCGCCCCTTTCGTTCGTATTGCAGACGTCAAACGGCTGGCGCATGGCGACGTCCTAACGAAATACGATGTGCGTTTCTGCCAACCTAATAGCGAGCATCTTTCCATGCCTGCCGTTCACTCCATCGAACATTCATTCGCGGAATACTGCCGAAATCACGCTGAGGACATCGTGGATTTCTCTCCGATGGGCTGCCAAACAGGTTTCTATCTCATTCGTGCTAGCGAACCCGATCTCACCGGCACTATTGACCTCATAGAAAAGACCTTCGCAGATATTCTGTACGCCTCATCCGTTCCAGCCGCTAATGCCGTCCAATGTGGCTGGGGTGATAATCATTCACTCAATGCCGCACAAGAAGCCGTGCAAAATATGCTGGCACAGCGTGCAAGCTGGGAGGACGTTTACGCATGAGTAGAGTCAACGCCATCGTCATCACAGCCATGGCAGAAGAGATGCAACCTTTTGATGACTTACTCACCGATTACGAGCACATCAGCATTTCCAGCCCGTTCGGAACCGCCGTTATCCGCCGCAACACGCATACCTCCCTCTTATTCCTCGTTTCCGGCGTAGGCATGACGGCAGCCGCCAGCATGTTGAGCTGGGCACTGACAAAATATGATCCTCGTGCCGTAATTTCCGTCGGAAGTGCCGGATCCCTTAGTCGCGATATCCGGATTGGTCAGATCGTCGCCGGCACACAGTACGTCCACGGCACCGCAGACGCGAGCGCTTTCGGCTATGCTCTCGGGCAAATCCCTGGGCAGCCTGCACGCCAATCGGCACATCCTATGCTGGTAGATGCAGCTCAAACACTTGAGAACACTAGCGATCACTGCGTCCATCTCGGTCTGATGATGTCCTCGGATTCCTTCGTCACGGAAAAAAATATGCCGCATATTCGCGCGACTTTTCCCGACGCCTTGAGCGCCGACATGGAATCTCATGCCTTAGCACAAACCGCAGCCGCTTTTGGCGTCCCTTTCATTTCTCTGCGTGCCATTTCTGACGTAATCGGCCGTGATTCTGCTGATGAACAGGCGCAAACATTCAAAACAGAGCTGCCTCCCGTCTCTCTCACCGCGGCCCAAGCAGCGCTACAGCTTCTCCATCTGGCTTCTGTACTAGATATTGAGCGTTCTGGGTATGGCCCGACGCCGCATTTTTCTCAAACAACGTTGCAATACGCGCTGTATCTCGCGATCGCCAAGGTCAATCAGCTCGATATAACCGACGTGCATATCCCAGAAAACCTCATGCCGGAACTGGCAGACCATCTACACGCCCTGCCGGTGGCACAGCAGGAGAAGTGGTGTGCCTTGATTGCGGCGGGTCAAGAATATGCCCGAAACAATCCCCGTTTGTCATTAACCGCCAAAGAATACGACTTATGCCGTAGCGATTTGGTACGTCAATTCCCGCAGACGGATACAACATTCCTCTGGCCACCCACCTCCCAGACCGTCATTAAACGATTCAACGGGTATTGGAATGACGCTCTCGTTTCAATTGGGCTGACGCCTCGGCGTGGACGTGCGCGTGGCGGCTTAAAGTTCAGTGTTGAGGATTATCTCTTTGCGCTTCGCCGGTTCTTAATTGAGTGCGAGCGCAACCATCGCCAGCCGTCATTTGCGGGATATTCGCTGTGGCTTAAAGAGGACGCAAAAAATGAGGGGCTTCCCTCTGGCGCAGCCATCCGTCAACGCTTCGGATCATGGAAAGAAGCGCTCAACGCAGCGAGAACTACCCCCCCCCGATAAACTGGAACGACGAGGTTCGCCTCAGCGTATGCACCGGCGAGCTTTACGGATCACTTTAGGCATCACTGCGCGTCGGGCCTGTAATATGCGGCGTTCGCGCCGCATGGAAAGATCCAGTTGACGGCTTCTTTGCACCGACGAATAGCCACAATTTTCCCTACTTCAGTGCTGTATTTGCCGGGAAGATAAGCGGCGCTATCCCTAATAAACGTGCCGGCAGTATCGCAGATTGCCCGCCTGGATACTGCCTGCCTTCCCGTATTGCACAGTAATAGGTCGCATGTAAGGTACAGATCACGTAAGAAACTAGCCAAATAGTAAGTAGTAGCGAGCACGAGACAGCAGATAGCTAACAGTGCGCCCCGTGCTATCAGCGCGCAGTAGCAGCTAGTAGCCAGGATTGCTTAGCTAACAAGTAGCCACTAATAATCAGCGCTTAACAGATAACAGGAAATAGGTACTGACTGCTGTGCTGTATCGGATGTCCTTAATATGCGATACAGAAGCTAAGAGCTGCCAGTTGCCAGGTGAAGTAGGTGCAGCAGGAGAAAGTTATTTTATAGTGCCGGTGGCCCGCAAAGCCCCCTACGCACCACGTTTTGAAGCGACGTGGATTAGGGCTTTGCGGGCCACCGAGACGACCTTCCTATTAGGCGACGCCTAGCTCACGTAGGATGAATGCCATGATTCGCGCCCGATCCTTCCACCCTTCGTAGCGCCCTGACCCTCCAGCGTGACCAGCCACAACCGTCGTATGTTGCACGATGAGCCCCGAGTCTGGCGCAACCGTATGACGCAATTCTTGAACCCATTTCGTCGGTTCAAGGTACGACACGCGAATATCGTTGAGCGAGGTCGTTGCCAAAATCGCAGGATAGCGCTGTGCAGAGATGTTTTCGTAGGGCGAGTACGAGGCCATATAGTCATAGACATCAGCAGATTCGATCGGATTTCCCCACTCTTCCCACTCACCAATCGTCAAGGGCAACTCTGGCTTAAGGATTGTGGTTAAGGCATCCACAAAGGGAACATCCGCATTAATCACACGGAATAAGTGCGGTGCAATATTCACAACGGCACCCATTAACAATCCACCAGCGGATCCGCCACGAGCAGCAAGCCGATCTTTATCCACTAATCCACAGTTGATAAGGTGCTCTCCACACGCAACAAAATCTGTGAATGTATTTTTCTTGTTGAGTAATCGACCGTCCTCGTACCACTGACGCCCCAGATCGCCACCACCGCGAATATGAGCAATAGCGAACACCATCTTGCGTTCCAGATAGGCAATATTGCAGACGCTGAACATCGGATCGAAAGAAACCTCATACGAGCCGTACCCTGTCAAAAATCCAGGATTCTTTCCGTCAGGCTGCACGTCTTTATGATGGGCAATCGTCAGCGGAATAGCTGTACCGTCAGGCGCCGTCGCCCACTGCCGATATTCAACATAATCTTCCGCGTTGTAGCCAGGCACCGGCTGCGTCTTTAAGGTCTGTAGCTCATGCGTATCCAGATTCCACGACATCCAGGTACGCGGAGTAACGATAGACTCACAGACCACATCAATCTCACGAGTATCCCACTGTGGATTATCTGCCAGCTCAACGCTCATCGTCTCAGCCGTAGGAATCCGGTACGGATCACGCCCAGGCTCAATCACCCGCAGCTCCACCGAAACATTCGATCGAACCGCCAAAACCAAGAAATCTTGGAACGCGCTCACGCCAAGAATACGCTCTCCCTCCTGGGCACTGACCAAGCTCGTCCACTCAGCTACTGTGGATTGCGCAATAGGCGCCGACGAAAGTTCAAAGCCAGTATGGTTGGCGTTGTGAACAATAAAAAGTTTATCCGCACCGACGCTCAGGTCGTATAACACACCCGCCTGCCGTTCACATACTCGGATATGCTGATGTGGATCGGCAGTGGAAAACAAATGCACCTCAGAAGAATCTGTGGATTCCACATTGAGCACTAGCCACTGATGATTGCGTGAGATTGAAAAATACAAGCCGAATGAAGGATTCTTTTCCTCATAAAGCAGCTCATCCGTCTCAGGCTTTTGCCCCACGCGATGTAACCACAACTGGTAGGGGCGCCACGCATCATCACAGCGAGTATAGAAAACAGCGGCAGAATCTGCCGTCCACCCCACACACCAGCCGATGTTATCCAAAGCATCATCAATGACAAGATCGCGATCAATATCGTGGATACGTAAGCGATACAGCTCGCTACCACTCGTATCAATCGCTAAGGCATAGCGCTCACCATCTGGGGAAACGGCACCGCCGCCCGTAGCGAAAAATTCCTCATGCGCACCAAGCTGATTGCCGTCATACACGCAGGTTTCCCCATAGGTATCCGTCGCCGGACGCTGCACCTGATACTTATCCGTGCGCTGCCCAGCTCCCGTCACCGGAACTCGGAACAATCCCGAATACGGACGCCCTTCCCAGGTGCGCCGCCAATACCAATAATCCCCCTGCCGAACCGGAACGGAGACGTCCGTTTCCTGAGTATGAGCGGCATACTCCCGAACAAGCTCCTCACGCAAGGGCACCTGATCGGCCGTACACCGATCAAACCACTCGTTTTCTGCGTCAATATGGCAGCGCACTGCCGGATTGGAATCATCCCGCATCCACTCGTAATAATCCACAAAACGCCGCCCGTGGAACACCCGTTCTTGAGCAATCCGTTCTGCTTTCGGGGCGCCAGCATTGCGATTCGCCATCTTGTCATCACATTCACTCATAGCACTACCTTAACCGCCGCCACACTTTTCTTCACTCCCGCGCCCACTACCACCTGGCATAAGCTACGGTCATGGAACATGACATTGTTGTTCACCTCTGGGTAGACATCGCCTGCCCCTGGTGCTGGATTGCCAAGAAGCGTCTAGAACGCGGCATTGCGTTATCTGAGCAGCGCGTCGCGGTGGAATATCACGCCTACCAGATTGATCCGAATTCTCCTCAGGAACCGACGCTCAGCTACCTAGAAAGCCTATGCCAGTTGACCGGCACAACACCCGAAAAGCTCCTTCCTCAGCTTGATATTCTCGTCGATGCTGGTCACAACGAAGGGATTGACATCCGATGGGAGCAGGTCGTCAACGTCAATACCTCGCTGGCTCATCAACTGGTCTATGCCGCAAAAGCCCGGGGCACAACGCCAGAGCAGGCGGCACTCCTTGGCGCGCAAAGCGTTGAGCTGCTATTCCAGGCACGATTTACACACGGAACAGACCTCACCCAGATTTCTCATCTCAGCGATATTGCCGCGCACCTTGGCTTATCTGCCGAGGAGATTCATACTGAATTAGCGAACAATACCTACGCCAATATGGTTCATCGAGATATGCGTGAGGCTCAACTCCTCGGCATCACCGAAGTTCCTTTCAGTATTATCGGCGGGAAATTCGGCGTCTGCGGCGCACAGCCACCGGAGGTTTTTGCTAAAACGATCCGGCACGCACTCGACGAAATGACGGTGGCTACCGCCCAGGAGATCCCTCTTGAGAAGGGAAATACTCCCTCTTAACCGGCAGTTTTACTCGGCAGATCCGCTAGGCAGCTCTACATGTCATTGTTGCTCTGACGCTCACTCTTGCACCCGTTAATCCCACAACGCCTGGATACCTGCTGAATAGTGATCGATTCACCACAGCAAAAGGTGGGCACGAGCCGAGAAACCGCCCTCTATCCCCTGATTCAGTTACCCATCACCCACACACAAAAAATAAAATAATCATGATTGCGCAAGTTGCTGCCGAAATTTCCTGAAGTTTTCGGTAGACGCAGCGATACCGCGGTATCCACGCTGGCGGGAGAACTATACAAGCCTCATATCCCACCCGCGTTATGCCATTTGTATGCACTTCCTAATTAGGAATTAAACCGACGAGATTGCTCTACTGCGAGCGCGTCGGCACGTTCATTTGCCGCATCGCCATTGTGCCCGCGAACCCATTCAACCTTCGTCTGCCCAATGCGCGACTCATATAGCTCCAATAACCGCGCAATGAGCTCCTGATTAAGCACCGGCTTACCGTCAGCTTTTCGCCATCCTCGCCGCCGCCAACCGACAGCCCATTTCGTCATGGAATTAACCACGTATGAGGAATCGCTACGCACCACCAGATTGACCTGCGGGCCAGCATATTCCAGGGCAGAAATCATGGCCGTAAGCTCCATGATGTTATTTGTGGTCTGCGCCGCTCCGCCGCTCATTGTTTTGCCGGAATAATGCTCCACCCAGGCCCAACCGCCAGGGCCGGGATTACCCGAACATGCCCCATCAGTGGTGATAACACAATCAAAACCAGGGTACGCCTGCCCAATTACTGTCTGCTTCATGGTGGTAAGACTACGGCACAGTCTAGCTGACCACGAAAATGGATCGGTCTCGGCGTTTAGCATCCAACTCTAGTAGGCTGGTCAGTAGCTGTATCAGGGAGGAAGTTATGCTTAAGCTGTCCGATTATCAGGACGCCATTGATCTATTGGAACCTTTTCCAGAGCCAAAGAATGATAAGCGGGCCAACTACGATCTTCTGATGACCGCGCTCGGCGGTCTGCCTAATAAGCATTACACGGGCACTTCCTCGTTAGCCCATCTCTCCACCGACGATCAGCTCTTCCGCTGGTTACAGGCCGAATTAGCATTGCGCGAACCTGGTCCGATCAATCCGGTGGTTTCGCGGGCGATCAATACCTTGCTCTATCGGCAGGTTGGTTTCCACGGGCGAGTGGAAGCCGATCATCTGCGTCGAGTTAGCGATCTTCTTCCGGAAACCGACTTCGTTTCCTCGGCAGAAACGGTGCTATTCCGGGGCGACGTCCGTCAGCTTGTTGTTGACGTCCTCGTCAATACTGCGTTGCCCTCGCTGACGGGATGCACGATCCCCCTACATGGATGCCTTGACTCGGTATTACACGCTCAGGCTGGCCCGTGGATGCGTAACGATTGCGCGAAAATTATGGAATTACAGGGGCTTGAGGAAGAGCCACGGGGTAATGCGAAAGTAACCCGCGGCTACCGGCTACCAGCAAAGTATGTTATCCACACGGTTGGTCCTGACGTCCAAGACGGCAAAATTGAGGATAAAGATCGCGAGATTCTTTATAACTGCTATTGGAATGCTATGGATCTGGCCGGGCAAATTCCTGGCGTGCGTTCCATTGCGTTCCCGGCAATCTCCACTGGTTTCAATGCTTTCCCTATTGAGGAGGCCGCTCGGATTGCCCTGGAATCCGTCACTGCTTGGATGAACCACCACGATCAGGCGATGGATCTCATCTTGTTCTCCGTCCATTCCGAAGAAGACGCCGAGAAGTACGCATCTGTGCTCAATACCTGGATCGATTAGCGCCTCTATGTTTAGAGCGCAGACTTAACAGTAACTAGACGCAGGTAGCGCAGGTATCTCCCAAATGTGTTTTAAGAAGATTTTCTCTACCGTGAAGCCTTGCGAAAAGCCGTCATTAGTAGGGGTGTATCCGAGAACAAAATAAGTGGCATCAATTTTTGACGGATTTTCATACGTTCTTGCAATAAAACTATGAAAGTTAGCTAGGTCAAACGCTGGTGAGTTAGATAATGGCTTATTTAGATAACCGACGACAAGCCGCCGCGCGTTCGCTATCGGAGTAGTAAGTAGCAGCACAATCTATCCAATTACCTCCGTTATTTGATGCTCGTCGCCTAGGTATCACAGAGTGCGGCGGCGGGCGCTAAACACCACAACTTTGACTTTTCTATGGGTATGCACATGTGCACGTATCCACATGTGCGTATGTGGATACATAACCGAGACAGTGCACAACTGAGATCACATATACACAAGACATAGTGCGGATGATCTCAACAACCTACATGCCTGCATATATGCAGGGTGTATAAAACAAAAGCGTGGATGGGATTATCCCCAGGAGTTTGGTAAGAGCTGGCGCAGTGTAGTTCGTGGCTTGTTCCTGCCTTGGATGGCATTTCCTATTGAGGTGTTCATATTCCTCGGTTGTTGGTCGGTGTTCGGGGTTCGGGGTATAGGGCACATTCTGTTACTCAAAAGGGTTAATCCCAAGGGTGGGTTATCGGAGAGATCGAGAGATTGAGAGATTGTGCGAGTGGCGTTTAATCCCAAGTTGTGGGTTATAGGACAAATTGTGGGTTATAGGACAAAATGTGTTGCTTGTGGGTTAGTCCCAGGTGTTGTGGTATGGGGTGGTGTGGTGGAGTTCGTTCCAGCAGATTGCGTCGCCCCAGGTGGGTATGGTGGTGTTGGCTTGTTGGTG
>NZ_JBKIWR010000022.1:0-32908 GCF_046599595.1 Trueperella sp. LYQ143
CCGCACCCCGGGCACTTAACACTCGTCATTCATAACAGAGTGCCAAACCCCTAAAACACACCAACTACAACACCCAGTTTCCCCCGCAATAACGCCAAAAAATCCCGACAAAAGCAACACAATTTGTCCGACCAATTAGTTGACTACAACCAACTAAAACCCCCACTTTCGCGCATCAACACAACGAAAAACCCGAAAAATAGCAACACATTTTGTCCTATAACCCTAGCTTGTTTCCCCTCCTCCGTCTTTTATTCCTCTAGTAGCATCCGTATTAAAAAGACTTAAAGCGGTTAGCAATCCCTTTATCGTCATCTTGTTTATGCCCCGCGTCTACAAACTATTTCTTATACCCAATAAAAATTCCCGTGTTTTCCCACTCTGACCAGGGAAAACACGGGATGTGTTGTGGAGCTAACGGGATTCGAACCCGTGACCTCTTCCATGCCATGGAAGCGCGCTACCAACTGCGCCATAGCCCCGTCGGACCAGATACATACTACCTGGATCCCCTATCGTTGCCAAACCAGCACCTAACTCCCCTGCGGTGATCCCGCTCACCAAATAAGATGGTCGCGATACCTCACACCTTATTCGCATACCTTGCCCTTATTTGGCAACTTCTATGGGGTCACCACACAGATACCTATAAATACTGGGCATATTCACTCCCCGCTGCCACGAGCGCGACTTCCATTGTTCTCATATAACAGTTATACGTATGCCCGTGATATTTCCCTTTGCGCACAGGGCGTTCTCTATTACCGCGCAGTATCCGCCAATACAGCCGGACGATAGCTCGTCTCGTTATAAGAGCACAACTTCCATCCTCCGGACGAAGGGATCAGCGTCGCCCAACGGCAGTTATCCATCCCACGGATCCCATGCCAGAGGCTTGGATTCAGCCCAAGGAGCGTGGTTATCCCGGTGCTGATCGCCGCTCCGTGGGAGACAAAAACAAGCGTTTGTTCTTCCTCATCCGCATCAAAACGTGTTACCCAGTCAGTCACTGCGGCGGCAACCCGCTGACCACATTCTTCTCGCGTTTCAATATCCAGCCCTTGCGGATCACCTGATTCCCGCCATTGCTCCCATTGCAGTGGATACGCCGCACGGATCTCCGGTGAGGTCATCCCCTCCCAGCAACCAAAACAGCGCTCCTGAATACGCTCATCACATAGCACCTCTACTCCGATGCGATGTGCTAGATATTCCGCAGTATCGCGGGCACGCACCAGCGGCGAAGAAACTATGTGGGTGATTCCAGCGAGGGCTAATTCGCCTGCCGCCTCCTGCGCTTGCGTATGACCACGATCATCTAACTCGTGATCCTGGCTTCCCTGAATACGCCGACCCACATTTAAGGCTGTCTGACCATGACGCCACAATATAATGCGTCGAACAGCCATTTACAGCTCCTCGTCCTCCCATGTAGGTGCGAAATACTGCGCAAGCGACGACGGGGCAGCCTCTTCGACAGTAACGTCATCTGGCAAGGCAATCTCCGGGCAGTCACCCCACAGCTTTTCCAAGGCATAGAATTCACGATCCTCGTCTTGTTGCACGTGGACCATGACATCTCCAAAATCAAGAAGCACCCAATGCGCTTCTGAATCTAAGCCTTCACGGCGTAGCCGACGATGCCCCGCTTTATGCATGGCCTCCTCTACATCGTCAACCAATGCACGCACTTGACGTTCAGATGAGCCGGAGATCACCAGAAAAACATCAGTCAGCACGAGACGCTCAGAGACGTCAATCGCGCAAATAGAGGTTGCTTTACCAGCCGAAGCAGCCCGGGCAGCAACAATAGTTGCCTCGATCGCATGTTGTGTTGCGCTCATATACAGCCTAAAACCTATAACAATTGAACCGTCGTCGTTACCGCCGACTCCACACCGTGAGCAGACAGGATATTGGCGTTAATCCACGATCCACCCAAGTAGCCGATAAGAGCCGCAATCAATACCGCGATCAACCAATTCAGCCACATGCGCCACGGGGCTTCAACTTCGCTCTCTTCGTCAGCATCAACAGCGTTAGCAATCGTTTCAGTATCGGCTTTCGCGGTTGCTGAAAGGCTGGCTTCTTCTTCAGCACTCGCCTCAGATTTCGCGGTATCCACATCGGAAGACGCCGTCGCTGGGGACGCTGCTTCTGCTGCTCCATCACTCTCACGAACACCAGAGCGATCTTCTTTGCTCGTCATCGCCAAGAAACGCTCCCGTAACGGGATTTCGTCCTCGTCTGTATCTTCCTCATCCTCGCTGAGGTCATCATCGCTATGAGGTTCGCTCTTTTCCGTAGCGTCGTGGCTCTCACCCGAATCCGCTACTGCGTGCGCTTCTGCCGCTGCAGAGGGGTTATCCTCCGCTTCTGCCACATCGTTATCCTCAGACGGCAGCGGTGCTGACAGCATAGCTTCTTTATCGTCCAACTCGCCCGAATCCGACGCATCACCATCACCAGATTCGTTCGAATCCTGATCGGCAAATAGATCAAATACTGATTTACGCTCCGGTGCGGCCGCTTCGGCGGTTGCACCCTGCTCAGAGGCCATAGCCGATTCCGGCAGAGTGGATACGTCACTCGCTGGCGTAAAGGCGACCGTCTGCTCCAACTCCCCAGTCTGAACGTCAACTGGTGATCCATCAAAGGTCGAATCGGAGGAAACACCGCCCAAATCACTATTTTCTGTGGAATCATCACCATCCGAGGTACGCGATTCATCGCCATCCGAAACTGTACCGGCAGCGGAAGAAATAACTGGTGACGGCGTATCGGGATCCCCTGATACGCCAACAGACTCTTGCTTCGCCTCGCCAAAGGCTGATTCCTCGGCAGAACGCTCACTGCTAATCTCGCCGCCCTCGCCAGCGGTGCTCTCCACTGGGGTCGAAGTTGGTTCCGCCTGCTCTACCAGGGCAGCCTGCCGTTCGCGCTCAGCCCGTTCCAGCTCACGAAGCTCTTTACGCGACGGACGGCGCAAACGAATCTCGGACGTCTCCGTCAACGACGAGGAATCTGATGGGCGCGCTTGTAGCTTTCCCATCTCGCGCAGCTCACGACGCGATAAGCGCGGAGTGTCACTCATTCAGTCTCCTCCCCAGCTTTCCCACTAACGGCATATTCACCGTCAGGCTCACGGCCGGTCACATTCTCCGGTGGTACATATAGATGATACTTGTTTATGTATTGTACAACCCCATCAGGAACGAGATACCACACTGGAACCCCACGATCTGCCCGCTGACGAATACCCGTTGAGGAAATTGCCATAGCGGGAATCTCCACAACACTAACCGATTCGCGGGGCAACGCACTAATATCCAGCACATGACCAGGGCGATTAACCCCTACAAAATGGGCTAAAGACCATAGCTCTTCAGGATCTTTCCAATGCAAAATTTGCGGTAAGACGTCTGCGCCGGTAATAAAATATAAATCCGCATCCGGGTATAACTCGCGTAAATCCCGCAGAGTATCAATGGTATATGTCACTCCACCTCGGTCAATATCCACCCGCGACACCGTGAAACGTGGATTCGACGCCGTTGCAATCACCGTCATTAAATATCGATGCTCCGCGTGAGTGACCTTACGATCCTTCTTAAACGGCTGCTCCCCCGTCGGTACAAAAATCACTTCGTCAAGATCGAAGTAGTATTGCACCTCTGAGGCGGCAACCAAATGCCCGTGATGGATCGGATCGAATGTGCCACCCATAATCCCGATACGCTGCCGGCGCACTCCCTGACGCCCTTCCCCACGCGGCACGACGTGGAGCGCTTCGCGATCCCAATTATGCTCGGACATGCCCGTCTCCCTGTACAATCCACGTCGTCGTCGTCAATTCGGTTAATCCCATCGGACCGCGCGCATGCAATTTCTGGGTGGAAATGCCGATCTCTGCCCCCAGGCCCAACTGCCCACCGTCAGTAAAACGAGTCGAGGCATTAATCATGACAGCTGCCGAATCCATCGAATCCGTAAACCGATTAATCGCTGCCCAATCTTGCGCCACAATCGCTTCGGTATGCCCAGAAGAATACCGACGAATATGCCCAATCGCCGCGGATAAATCAGCCACCACACCGAGAGCAAGATCCAAAGAATTGTACTCCGTTTCCCAATCTTCCTCAGTGGCCAGATCATAGTTTTCCAGATAAGCCCCCGCTTGCGAATCGGCATGCAAGCGCACACCAGCTTCCTGTAGCCGACGACCAATTCGCGGCAGGAAATCCGCAGCAATATCCTGATGCACCAGCACGGTTTCTACCGCGTTACACACCCCAGGGCGTTGAACCTTTGCATTAAGAATGATTGCCTCGGCCTTATCCAGATCGGCGCTGCGGTCCACATAAATGTGGCAGTTGCCAACTCCCGTTTCAATCGTCGGCACCGTTGCTTCTCGCACTACCATCTGGATCAACCCGGCACCACCACGCGGGATAACCACGTCCACGAAACCGCGCGCCTGCAGCAGAGCCTGCGCCCCAGCTCTCCCGTACTCATCAATCGTAATAACCGCATCCGCGCATAATCCCTCACCCGTTAGAGCCCGACGGATAACGGCGACCAGTGCCTGATTCGATTCACGGGCCGCACTCCCGCCGCGCAACAGCACTGCATTGCCTGATTTAATCGCGAGCGCCGCAGCATCAACCGTGACGTTTGGGCGCGCTTCGTAGATCATGCCCAAGACGCCTAAAGGAACGCGCTTGCAAATCAGCCGCAAACCGTTAGGTAACGTTCGACCATTAATCACTTCACCGACGGGATCTGGCAAGGCCGCGACCTCGCGAACAGCCTGAGCGATTCCGGCGATGCGTTCCGACGTCAACAACAGACGATCCAGGAGCGATTCACGCATTCCACCGGCACGCTCCCGCTCCATATCCACCGAGTTCGCCTGAACAATCTGTGCGGAATCAGCCTCCAACGCGTCGGCGATGGCAAATAACGCCGAGTTTTTCTGTTGGCTCGTCAGGAGGCGCAACTCCTGGGCAGCTATGCGGGCGTGCCGAGCATATTGTTCAATAGCGTGACGTGCAGTATCCATGACCTCTATTATGCCTGCTGTTATCGCTATGAGCGTGCTTGAGTACCGGACTGTTTACTTTATGAGTAGAATTACCTGTGCGTTAACCACACGGGAGTCCTCTCCCCGTATTGGGTTCAAAGATGCGGTGTGCGCATGTCTGTCACCCCGCTGCAGAAAGGATATAACCATGGCAACGGTGGAAATTACTAGCGAAAACTTTAATGACTATGTGCAAAACGGAACGGTTATTCTCGACTTTTGGGCTTCGTGGTGCGGTCCATGCCGCCAGTTCGGTCCGACCTTTGAAGCAGTATCTGAGAAATATCCAGACATCACCTTCGGCAAGGTTGATACTGAAGCGCAGCGCGAATTGGCGCAGACCTTCCAGATCATGTCTATCCCCACGGTGATGATTTTCCGCGACGGGATCCGCCTATTTGCTAATTCAGGAGCGATTCCGGCTGCCGCGCTAGAAGATCTCATCTCGCAAGCTCAGGCTGTGGATATGGATGAGGTTCGGGCAAAAATTGCCGAGGCTGGCTCTGAACCGGCAGCAGAGGAAACCGAGTAGAGTTACGCGAGATACGTACAGATAGCCTCGTTGCCAGCTTCCTTGGCAGCGAGGCTATTCTAGCTTTGCAGCTACTCTTCTTTGTAGCGATCCTTCTTTGTAGCAATTCTTTCTGCAGTTATATTCTGCAGCTTTCTTTATAGCGTCTCGGTTTTCTATGACTCTGCTACCGGAGTTGATCTGGCGTGAATCAACGGGATAACTCCCCGCAGGATAGAAGCAAGATCCGTCGGTAGTGAAGCCGGAATAAAGACGAAGCCATCGGCCGCTCCCATACCGACCCATGATTCGATGGTATCCGCAACGGAATACACTGTTCCCACCACTGAGGCAATACCAGCAAACAGCTCTTCGCCCGTCATATCACTGATTAAAGCAGCTCGTTCTTGAGCAGTAGCTAACGAACTGGAGATGACAATACCCATCTCAGCAAGCACGATTACTTGCCTGCCTAGCTCGCGGCCAGCCGCTTGAATAGCGAATCGGGCCTCACGGGCAGCATGTGGATCTGCCACTTGTAACCGGACGATATCGGCAATGGAAGCGATAATATGTGCTCGCTCTGGCGGAATCACCGGATTAGTAATAATGACGCAGATCCGCATTCCAGCAGCGCGTGCGCCAGCGGCCGCTTTCGTCAATCCTGCAAAATCCGAATTAGTGTGCAAACCAAACGTTAATCCTGCCCATCCGCCATTTTGGTTGGCTAAAAGATCCACGCTGGTATTGACCACGTTAGGATTATCGACAGCCCCCGCAAATATGCCACCTTCAGAAATATCTGCCAATTTGGCAGCAACTTTTACCGCATCATAGGTGGTATCACGACGAGTTGTTTCAGAAGCAGAAAGAAATTGCGAATCAAGAGTAATGAAATCCATCCCCCCGCGCTGTGCAGCTTTGACGGAGGAAACCAGACGGGGAAAGTTCACCCGTTCTGGCGGGAGCTCTAATGATTCGAGATATTCTGAATCGGCTGCCCCGAGAGCTGACAGATCAATGCCAAGCCAGATTGTTGCCGGCTGCTCTGTGCGCACAGTCTGGGCATTATCGCCCGAAGGTTCCGGCGAATCGTAGGGATCAGATCCGCTATCAGCGCTGTGGGAAGATAATTCGATCGTCATGTGTTTTACGTCCATCTCTTGTGCCGCGGAAAACATACGTCGGCGTCATTGACCTGTCAGTGAGTATGCTGGCGAAATACTGCGAAGTGCTACCGTCAGTTATGAATCGGAATATCAGTATTTGCTAGTGCTACTGGCACATTCGCCAGGAATGGATGAACGTTGGACGCTGCGCACGGACAACTACGAAATGACGATCCTGAAGTAGAGCGAGTCGATTAAACATCAGTCATTCCTTTCGTCTCCGACGCACACTGTCATGTGAAAAGTTATCGGTAACATCGGCGAGAAAACAACGCTTCGCTCGCGCTTACACATTACCTACGGTTTCGAAAGTACCGAATTACGCTGATGGCGTTCAACACAAACACGTGCTTTTATCCAGAAACGACTCCAGCTAAAGGCTTAAGCCGAATATAAAAGTTGTAGTTAACCCGCGAAATATCACGGTTTGGCCCACAATCATGCCGACATGTGATATTGATTACGTAAAGTCTTGATAGTGTGCGACAATGCCCGCTGCTAAGGACTCTATTTCCTCCATTACTCCCCCCACCTGCCGGCTACATTTTCCTTCTACACCAGGCCAGGAGGTAGCAGATACGGAATCTTCCCCCGCTAACTAGCCGCAATCTACCGGCTCATTCTCGCCACTCCTGCCCACCATCAGCAGGTATTTTCTTAATTAACCCGCAATCTAGCACTAAGGCATCGCAGCGATGGAATGGCGAAACCTAGCTACAATAGCCATTCCATACTCGGCGGGGCGCACCAATGTTATTCAATGTTATAAATATGCCGATATTGTTCATACGATCAAGCCGCCGATGCTCGAAATTCTCTCCTATATGCAGCATGTACCCCATACCATCACAGCTCGCTGCATTTATGCGAGATAGAAAATCACCGAGCAGGAAAAACTAAATCGTCTACATGAACGATCGGACGAGGTGCCGCACCATCGGCAACAAAGCGCTCCACTTCCCCCGTGGAAAAAGCAGTCAAACCACGGGCAACCTCATGCCCCGCCGGATCAACAATGGATACCACGTCACCAGCAGCAAAAGATCCATGACATGCAGTAATTCCCACTGCCAATAGAGACGCCCCACCGCCACGCAAAGCCCGAGCAGCACCGGAATCAACAGTAATCGTTCCGCGCGCCATAGCCGCATTGCGCATCCACAAGGCGCGAGCTGCTAACCGTTTAGAGCGCGGGACGAACCAGGTACCAATCGTTTGCCCCGACAGTGCCGCTGGCAGATCGTCAGCCGAAGCCACCAAAGTAGCAACACCGCCGGAAGTTGCAATCCGCGCCGCATCCACTTTGGTTGCCATCCCGCCCGTGCCAACATCGGAGCCTTTGCCGGTAATTTGTACCCCAACCAGATCGTCAATATCGGTTACTTCGGAGATCAGTTTTGCCCCTGGCATACTCGGCGGGCCAGTGTATAAGCCATCAACATCAGTGAGGAGAATCAACGCCGTGGCATCGACGATATGAGCCACCAATGCCGCCAGCCGATCATTATCTCCAAAACGTAACTCGTCGGTAACAACCGCGTCATTTTCATTAATAATTGGCACGACGCCAAGATGTAACAGACGTTTCAAAGCAGCCTGGGCATTCGCGTAATGCCGCCGATTGACGACGTCATCAGGAGTCAATAGCACCTGACCAACACGAATATCAAAGCGAGAGAATTCTTCCGCGTAAGCACGCATTAATCGCGACTGCCCCACCATAGCCGCTGCCTGCTGGTCACGCACATCACGCGGTCTACGACGAAATCCTAGCGGAGCCAGACCAGCCGCAATGGATCCAGAAGACACCAAGACAACTTCCTGCCCTCTTCTACGTGCTTGCCCAACCGTATCAACCAATTCACGCAGACGATCCATCGCCAATGAGCCGTCGGCAGACGTTAAGGACGACGATCCGATTTTAATGACCAGACGCGGTGCAGTACCGAGTAAGTAGCGATTCGATAATAGGGGTTTCACGAGGCGATTCTACCGTTCATCATCACGCACGGCAGGATCTGTCCACAAGCCCTCCGCACGATCGTCTCGTAGCTCCTGGCGAGCAGCCTCTTTGGCATCCATTCGTTCATGGAAAGCAGCTTTACGTTCCCGTCGGCTCGCTCGATGCGACTGAGCCAAACGAGGATCCGTCCCGCGTGGGGCAAGCAATTCCGCACCGGTAGAAATCGTTGGCTCCCAATCAAAAACAACTCCGTCTTCCAGGGAACCGATCACCACAGTATCTCCGGCATTCGCTCCACACGCCATGAGTTCTTTCTCAACCCCCAAAGTATGTAGGCGATCTGCTAAATAGCCGACAGCTTCGTCATTAGAAAAGTCCGTCTGATTCATCCAACGCTCCGGCTTCGTGCCACGTACCTGGTAAATCGTCTTTGTTCCCTGACGGCGGGGGGTGACAGTGAATCCCGTATCGTCTTGGCTAACCGGACGGATAATAGGACGCGCCGGAGCCAGGACCTCGTGTTGGCGTGTCTGCTCAACGAGCCGAGCCAAGGCGAAACTTAATTCCCGCAGACCTTCACGGGCCACTGCTGAAACAATAAAAATCGGGATATTGCGATCGCGCAACTCATCAATAACGAATTCTGCGAGTTCTCGAGCTTCCGGAACGTCTACCTTATTGAGAATGATACAGCGCGGTCGATCCATCAATGCGACCCGATCCTCCATCGGCGGGATAGTATCAGCATAGGCCGCTAGTTCTGATTCAATAACGTCTAAATCTGTGACCGGATCTCGCCGTGGCTCCAACGTTGCGCAATCAACGACATGCGCAATGACGGAACAGCGTTCGATATGCCGCAAAAACTCGTGGCCGAGCCCTTTCCCCTGGGACGCTCCCGGAATCAAACCGGGGACGTCAGCCATCGTAAACCGCATTCCACCAGCGTCAACAACCCCCAAGTTGGGAACGAGAGTGGTGAAAGGGTAGTCAGCAATTTTCGGGCGAGCTGCCGACATTGCCGCAATTAATGAGGATTTTCCGGCCGACGGGAAACCCACCAAGGCAACATCTGCTACAGATTTCAGCTCCAAGGTGATTTGGCGTTCTTCTCCTGGCTCGCCGAGTAGTGCAAACCCTGGAGCACGGCGTTTTGGCGAGGCGAGGGCAGCATTTCCCAATCCGCCATAGCCGCCTTGTGCCGCGATAAATTCTGCCCCCTCGCCAACCAGATCGGCGATAATATTGCCGTCTTCATCCTTGACCACAGTTCCTGAGGGGACGCTGACGATTAAATCCTCTCCGCGTTTGCCATGGCGCATATCGCCTTCACCGGGTTTACCGTTTTGTGCTTTCAGATGCGGAGCGTGATGTAGCGATAAAAGGGTCGATTCTTGCCCATCAACCCGCAAAATAACATCGCCACCATGACCACCATTTGCCCCATCGGGCCCGCCAAGTGGCTTAAATTTTTCTCGACGTACCGACGTGCAGCCATTTCCCCCTTTACCTGCACTAATGTGCAAGGTCACACGGTCGATGAAATGGGCCATGTCTGCTCCTTCCGATCTCGCGATTATCCGCAATCGTTGCCGATACCTGCCGCGTCCGGTGGTATCACTCAGATAACACCATAAAAAATAAGGGGCGAAGAGCAATGCCCTCCACCCCTCGTGTGTTTGCGTTTAGGCGGTTGCCACAACACTCACGACTTTGCGGTTGCGCTTAACTCCGAAGTCAACCGTACCGGATTCCAACGCGAACAAGGTATCGTCCTTGCCACGACCGACGTTATCGCCCGGGTGGTACTTGGTGCCACGCTGACGCACGAGGATTTCGCCCGCATTGACAGCCTGACCCGCGAAGCGCTTGACGCCAAGACGCTTGGCGTTAGAATCGCGACCGTTGTTACTGGAGCTCGCGCCCTTCTTGTGTGCCATCTGTAGACCCTCTTTTCCGTTAAAGACTTATGCGATACGCCGAGGAGATTACTCGATGCCCGTGATCTGCAGGCGGGTCAACTTCTGACGGTGACCCTGGCGCTTACGATAACCAGTCTTGTTCTTGTACTTGACGATGGAGATCTTCGGCCCCTTTTCGTCACGCACGATTTCCGCGGTGACCTTAGCAGAGATTCCATCGGCAGACGTGGTTACCTTCTCGCCATCGACGAGCATGATGGGCTCTAGCTCGACCTTGTCTCCAGATTCGCCTTCCATCTTGTTCACAACCACTATGGAACCGACGGACACCTTTTCTTGGCGGCCGCCCACTTTCACAATCGCGTAAACCACGTTTAGCTCATCTCTGTCGATTCGGATGCACCCGAAAGTGCCTTGAATTCTGATCGCTTCCGGCAGCGTCATCAAGAAACATCACTGCCAAAGCGCCAAGTCACGATTCTACTGAGGCAACTGAGAATGGACAAGTTAGCGAACCGCGATTATCACCACACTTAACCATCCGCGTGTCGGTTATTCGCGCAGCTATCGCCACATATAGGCGCCGCAGCCGAGACAGAGCGATAAACCGAAGCCTACCTCTTAATCCCTGTGTGCGCGCACTAGATCCGGCTCTTACTATGCGCTTTTATTGAGCGTACACCCCTCTGCGCATGCCGCCTTAAAAGGTTTACTCCCCTTAAGTGGATAGCCGCTGTCAGATGACTCTTGCCAGATGACGGCCGCGCCATCTAGCAGTCAGCCAATGCAGCAGCCTACTGCGTCACCGGAAAGGACATAATCGCCGACGAACCCGACGACGCTGGCGTAATCGTTCCCGAGGAGGTTACCCGCCGCCGTGACGATCGCGTCGTGCGCGAAGCGGTAGCCGGCTTATCCGAGGGCTCAACGGCAATACCTGAGGGTTCGTTACCGCGCGAGGTATCGTCGTCGTTATCTTGTATCCCAGTAGCGCGCACAGTTTCCTGCGTCGATTCTCCTACTTGAGTATCGGTGGACACTCGGCGCGTGCGAGTCCGTTTCTTTTCGCCGCTACGCCCAGCAGATTTTTCCCGATCTGCGCCTGAGCGCGAACGACGAGAACGCGACGTGTTTTCTGCTGTTCCCTCCGCAGAACCCGCTACCGGCTGCGCGTACTTTTCCTGATTTACTGTTGGCGCTGCCGCTTTTTCTGCTAACTCTCGCTGTGCTCCATGCTCTTCGTCACCGGCAGATCCGGAATCTCCATCTCCGTTAGCAGAACGGCTAGCTGCCGCCTTTTTCTTTCCAGCTCCCGCAGCCGTGGATTCCTTTTTCCGCCCGGTTTTTGCCGTCGTATTCGCACTGCGCCGACCCCGACGCGGTTTTTCCTCCGCTTGACTCGCTGCACTGTGTTCGGTTACCTGCGCGTCATCATTCGCCTCTCCCGCAGTTTCCGCTGCATGAGCCGCACCATTATCGCTAGTTTGTTCATGCTTTTGCGAAGCAGCCGCCGCGATATTGGCCAGAGCTGCCCGAACTTCGTCATGCTTAGGATCAGGCTTTTCCTCTACCACTGGCGTATTCTTGCGACGCGACGTCACCCGCGGCGAGTGCCCCTCAGTTTCGGCCCGTTCTACTGGATTTTCATGCGTGATGTATCCGCGCCCGTCACAGGCTTCACAGGTCGTGGAAAAGGCCTCAACAAGCCCCTGCCCCACTCGTTTACGGGTCATTTGCACCAGCCCGAGTGAGGTCACCTCGGCAACTTGGTGGCGTGTACGATCCCGACCCAAACATTCGATAAGCCGCCGTAAAACTAGGTCGCGATTCTGTTCCAGAACCATGTCAATAAAATCAATGACGATGATTCCGCCAATATCGCGCAACCGCAACTGCCGCACGATTTCCTCTGCCGCTTCCAAGTTATTGCGCGTTACCGTCTCTTCCAGAGTTCCCCCTGAGCCGGTGAACTTTCCCGTGTTGACGTCAATAACCGTCATTGCCTCAGTGCGCTCGATAATGAGCGAACCACCTGAGGGCAAAAAGACTTTGCGGTCAAAGGCCTTCGCCAACTGCTCATCAACTCGATGTCGGGCGAAAATGTCCTCATTGCCTTGCCACTGGGTCAACCGTTCACTTAGCTCAGGCGATAGCTCCCTGACGTACTCAGAGATCGTCTCCCATGCTTCATCTCCGGAAATGACGAGAGATGTGAAATCTTCATTGAAAATATCTCGCACGACGCGCACTGCCAGCTCAGGTTCACCCTTGAGTAACGACGGTGCGTTCTTTGAGGATTTGGACTTCGCCTGGATATCTGCCCAGGCTTTCATAAGCCGATCGACGTCGCCCTGGAGTTGCTCTTCCGTCGCTCCTTCTGCTGCAGTTCGCACGATAACGCCATGCTCACTGGGAACAATCTTCTTCAAAATCGTCTTTAGGCGGGCGCGTTCCTTTTCTGGGAGTTTGCGCGAAATTCCCGTCATCGATCCACCTGGCACCAAGACGAGATGACGCCCCGGGAGGGTGACTTGCCCCGTGAGACGCGCACCCTTATGCCCAATCGGATCTTTCGTGACCTGGACGAGGACCGTATCGCCAGATTTCAAGGCGTCCTCAATCTTGCGAGCCTTATTGGCCATACCCACTGCATCCCAGTCAACCTCGCCGGAATACAGCACTGCATTGCGCCCTTTTCCGATGTCAACGAACGCCGCCTCCATTGACGGCAAGACGTTTTGCACCCGCCCCAGGTAGACGTTACCGACCATAGAGGTCTGCGTATGCCGAGCTACATAATGTTCAACCAATACACCATCTTCTAAAACGGCAATCTGGTTCAGACCGTTTTGTTCACGAACCAGCATCGTTCGATCGACGGCTTCTCGGCGAGCAAGATACTCTGACTCAGAAATTGTTTGCCGACGCCGCCCCGCCTTTCGACCTTCCTTGCGGCGACGTTTCTTCGCTTCTAAACGCGTTGACCCTTTTGGCGCCGCTACTCCGTCATCCTCAGATTCTTCTGCGGAGCGCCGACGGCGCCGACGGCGAATCGTGGCCGTTGCCAAGCCACTTTCGGTGCTTTCTTCTGACGTAGAGCGTTCTGTGTTCTCATCGCTATCGACTGCGGAACGTTCCGCCGACTCCATCGCTTCTGTATCAGCTACACGCGAGGCGCGAGCCGTGCGAGAACGTTTGCGTACCCCCGAGGTAACGGAAGTAGAAAGCTCAGCTCCAGCTTCCTCATTATCAGCACTTTTCTTTTTTGCTGTTACTCGCTTTGACCGGCGCTCAGTTGACTCATCTGCGGAGCTAGCCGTTATTGGCTGGACTTCTCCTGACCCCTCAGAGCGGGACCGACGGGAACGGCGACGAGGACCGCCATCTTCTTCCACGTCTTTCACAGCCTTAGCAGTCAATGGCGTTTGCGCACTCAGGGGATGAGCAGAGTCAGCGCTCTCCTCATCCCGATGCTTACGCCGCGAGCGGATCGCCCGCGTCATATCTGGCTCTTGGAACAGCAGTGCCGTGACTGGCGCACTGCGCATTGCTGCCTTTTCGGCGGTATTTTCGGCATAATCTGCCATGGGTATCCCCTTGCCGGCGCTGGTATGCATCAAAACCTTTCGCCGTGCGTTCGTCGTAACTCGCGTTACGGAAGCTTCTTATGAGATGCGGCTCGCCTAGCTGGAAGAATCGTTCAGCGCTGCGGGCGTAGCCCACGAGTCGATGCTCACTCGCATATTCCAGTTCCTCATTCTATACCCTTTCCTCGCAGCGCGGTATCTCCGGCGACATGGAATATCAATAGCGCAACCATAAAACAAAATCAGGACCTATGACCTATCTACTTTCGATTCTGCCAAAATTGTGTGCACTGTTACTAAATCTAGGACGTTCGACGCATCCTTTCGAGACGCATCCGCTTTCATGTGTGAGTTAAGATTGCCTGTATCTGATGACCATATCTTGTGCGCATCGCCGTTGGGCACACCGTCCGATCCGCACAAGATCCTCTCGGCTATGCCGAACACAAGCGACCACGCTCGCTTCACTACACACTCGGAAAGGTAACTCTGATGGATGTCTTAGACCTTTCACGGTGGCAGTTCGCAATTACAACGGTCTACCACTTCTTGCTGGTACCGCTCACAATCGGACTTTCGCCACTCGTGGCAATCATGCAGACCAAGTGGCTGCGCAGCGGAGAAACCAAGTGGCTGCGTATGTCCGAGTTCTTCGGAAAATTATTCCTGATTAACTTCGCACTTGGCGTCGCCACCGGCATCGTCCAGGAATTCCAGTTCGGTATGACCTGGTCTAACTACTCGTTATTCGTCGGTGATATTTTCGGCGCACCACTTGCATTCGAAGCCCTACTCGCCTTCTTCATGGAATCTGTATTCCTCGGCGTGTGGATCTTCGGTCGTGGCCGCATTTCCCCCAAGGCTCACACTATTTCGATCTGGCTGGCCGCGTTGGGTACCAATATCTCAGCACTATTTATTCTTGCCGCCAACTCGTTCATGCAAAATCCGAATGGTGCAGTATTCAACCCCGAGACAGGTCGCGCCGAACTTGACGGGATGGGCGGCTTCCTCAAAGTCGTCTTCTCCCCCACGACGCTCTACACCTTGCTACACACCATTGCTGCCTCACTGATGGTAGCCGGCACCTTAATCTCCGGTGTCGCAATCTGGTGGATCGTTCGTTGCGTCAAAGCCGGCAACGAAGTGGAAGCTCGCGAATTCTGGAAGCCTGCCGCTCGTTTCGGTTTGAAGGTACTCGCCGGAGCCGGTATTCTCGCCGTCCTATCTGGGCACTTCATGGGCCAGCACATGTACGAGATTCAGCCAACGAAGATGATTGCCGCCATGGGCATCGCCGAGTCAGGCGAATCGCAGAATCTCGGCCTCGTTATGCTCGGTACCGAACTGACCGAGGATTCCGTCGTGAAACTGCCGATCCCTGGTTTGGAATCCTTCATGGTGACAGACCACTTCTCTGGTCCGGACTCAAAGTTGATTGGCGCCAAGGAGATTCAGGATACCTTCGAAAAGCTCATGCCATCTGAAGATAATCCGAACTACCTGCCCAATCCATTTATTGCGTTCTACTCGTTCCGAGTCATGATGGGGCTGGGATTCGTTTCCATTGCCTTGGCCTTCCTCGGGCTGGCGCTATTGCGAGGCGATAGGCTCATCACTGAGAAGAAGATTGCATCCTTGTTTGTCTGGACGATTCCGCTTCCCTACCTGGCCTCCACTTTCGGCTGGATTTTGGCAGAAATGGGTCGCCAGCCCTGGATCGTTTATCCAAACTTTACCGATGCCAAAGCACCTGGAGCGGTTCGCCTCCTGACCGAGCAAGGCGTTTCCGACAACGTTCACTCGGTGGAAGTATTCATCTCCATGATTATCTTCACCTTGCTCTACGCCGTACTCGGCCTCGTGTTCTTCAAGCTCATCGTTCGCTACTCCAAGGAGGGCATCAACCCTGCTCAGCCACTCTTGCTTGAGCAGAAGCACTCCAAGGTTGTTGACGATGACGTCAAACTGAGCTTCGCATACTAAGGAGGACGACGTGGAACTGTCATTCTTACAATTAATCTGGTTCGTCCTCATCATTGTGCTGTGGATCGGCTATCTGACCCTAGAAGGGTTCGGATTTGGTGCCGGTATCTTGCTCAAGGTACTTCCCCGCAATGAAAAAGAGCGCCGTCTGTTGCTCAACACCATTGGCCCGCACTGGGATGGAAACGAAGTATTCCTCCTAACCGCTGGCGGCGCTACTTTCGCCGCTTTCCCCGCCTGGTACGCCACCATGTTCTCTGGCATGTACACCGCGTTGGTTTTGGTCTTAGTGCTGCTCATCCTGCGTATTTCTGCACTGGAATGGCGTGGCAAGATCAACTCTGATCGCTGGCGTGCCGTCTGGGATAATCTGCATTTCATCTCCGCTGCCTTGGCTTCCGTCGTCTGGGGTGTTGCCTTCGGTAACCTCGTCCAGGGCATGAAGATCGAAGTTGGTTCGTATGCCACCTACGGCGCTGGTGACTTCCAGGCTGTTGACCCCAGCACAGTGGAAACCGCCGTGGCACACGGTGCCAAGCATTACATGACGGGTGGATTCTTCTCTCTCTTCACCCCGTTCACGATTCTCGCTGGCGTCGTCGTATTACTCTTGTTCCTCAGCCACGGTGCCCTGTGGCTAACGATCAAGACGAAAGGCGATTTCCGCACCCGTGCGCTGGCCTTGGCTAAGAAGATTACCGTGGCCGCCACTGGCGTCACCGCAGTGTGGGCACTGTGGGCACAGCTCGCTTACTCAGACGCTATGTGGGGCTGGATTGCTCTGCTCCTCGCCGCTGGCGCGCTAATCGCCACCTGCTTGATGACCCTGAAAGAGAAAGACATCGCTGCATTCTTCTGCTCTTTCGGAGCACTCGCAATGGCCGTGGTGTTCATCTTCTCGACCTTCGGTGCTAATGCTCTGAAGTCCTCTATTAATAGCGCATACAACCTGACGCTTATCCAGGCGTCAGCAACAGCGCCAACTCACACCGTCATGCTCATTGCGGCAATTATCTTCGTGCCAATCGTCGCGGTGTACATGATCTGGTCGTATCTGGCATTCTCCTCGCGTTTGAGCGCGGAGAACATGTCAGACCGTCCATCGGGTCTTGATCCTAAGCGAATCCGCGAATTCGCGGCCGCCTAGTATCTGCAATACAGAATTAAGGGAGCGCAGGCTTAGCCTGCGCTCCCTTATCGCTTTCTCCCCTGCTCCTTTATAGAATGTGGATATTCCACAAGGGAGACGTATGAAACCTTTTGATCCTCGATTGCTGCGCTACGCGCGAGCGACACGCATGTACCTCGCTTTCCTCGTCATTCTTGGCGTACTCAACACAATCCTCATAGCCGCACAAATCATTGTGATCGCTCATGCCTGTGCCGCAGTTTTCTACGCAACGGCAACCATCTCGCATATCACTCGCTGTGTACTCGGTTTAGCCGGTATATTCGCCCTGCGTTTTGCCTTGACCTACATTCAAGAAGCCTACGGGCACCGCGCCGCGCTGAAAGTTATCACAGATCTACGCACGCAAGTTCTTCACCACAGCGCACGCCTCGGGGATCGCTGGCTTTCTGGAAACACAACGCATACTGTAACTCTAGCTACTCGCGGATTAGATGATCTCGAAGCGTACTTTGTTCAATTCCTACCGCAGCTTTTTCTCTGCGTCACAGCCATGCCAGCCTTAATCCTTGCCCTGTTTTATTTCGACTGGATCGCTGGCTGCTTTGTGATTGCCTGTATCCCCCTCGTCCCAGTTTTCATGATCCTCATTGGGCAGATGACAGCAAAATACTCCGCAGAGCGGCTATCAACCATGCAGCAACTCTCGGCTCAACTTCTCGACCTTCTCGCTGGATTAAGTACCCTGAAAGGCCTCGGGCGAGAGCACGGGCCGGAACAACGCGTCGCCCACCTCGGCACACAATTCGCCCGCAAGACGATGCAGACCCTCTACGTCGCATTCCTTTCGGGCGCTGTTCTCGAATTCTTAGCCACACTATCTACCGCACTTGTTGCTGTTAATATCGGTTTCCGCATGGTCGGCGGATCGGTTCTCCTGTACACCGGGCTCGTCGTTATCATGCTCACCCCCGAGATCTTCAAACCATTACGTGAGGTCGGATCGCAATTTCACGCCTCGTCAAACGGGATCGCCGCAGCCGAAAAAGCCTTCACGATTCTTCAAACCACCGTTATCGAACATCACGGTACGCTTCCCGTACCTGATCTGCGCACAACTCCGCTGAAAATTCGCAACCTCAGCGTACATGCTCCAGGGCGCGCAACCGTCGCCCCCGCTCAACTCGATGCTGATATTCTTCCGCAACGCATTAACGTACTTTCCGGCCCATCCGGCTCCGGAAAATCCACAACCGTTCACGTTATCCTCGGACTTCTTGAGCCGACGGAGGGCGAGATTCTTATTGGAGATACTCCCCTACGCGAGATAGATCGACGCCAATGGTGGAGTCATATCACCTGGGTCCCACAACGTCCGGCGATCATGCCCGGAACCGTACTCGATAACGTCTGCCCAGAGGCAAAAGAAATCACTCCCGAGTTGACGGCCGCAGCTCAGCAAACCGGACTAGATAGCGTTATTTCCCGCCTTCCCCAGGGATGGCACACTCCAATTGGGCATCGCGGAACCGGATTATCTGTTGGTCAACGCCAACGGCTTGCGCTGACTCGTGCCCTCCTTTCTACATCCCAGATCGTCATTCTCGATGAACCTTCGGCGCATCTTGATGCGATAAGTGAAACGTATATTTCTGAAGTCGTTCGCCAGATGAAAGCCTCTGGCCGAACAGTTATCGTCATTGCTCACCGTCAGGCCATTACACAGCTTGCCGATCACGTGATCGCCATCCATAGCGATCACCGCGATATTAACGACGAGATTCGCAACCAACAGGCCCGCAACCAGGCACGCCATATCGTCGAAAATATCGTCTCCCAGCGCGCTGACTACGCTATTCCGCAGCAATGGGCACAGGCAGATTCCAGTGGACTAAGAAAGCCCGATGTATCCCCGAAGGAGAACGCATGAGTGTCCTGACCTCCAACGAACGCCATGCCCTCGTTCGGGCAATCCGATTGCTGAATTTCGATAAAAAGAAATTTCTGTGGGCAGTCCTTGCTGGCGCCGGTGCGGTCGGCTCAGGCTTGGCCCTGGGGGCAACCTCTGCCTGGCTCATTGCTCGGGCCGCCCAACTTCCGCCGGTACTCACCCTGTCAGTTGCTGCTACCGCAGTACGCGCCTTCGGCATTGGCAAGGCGCTCTTCCGCTATCTTGAACGGATTGCCTCACATTGGGTAGCCCTGTATGGCATGAGTAACCTGCGCACTCGCCTGTACGATATCTTGGCGCACGCCCCGACGGATGCTGTTACCGCTATCAAACGCGGCGATCTTCTCGCTCGTACCGGATCCGACGTCGATGATGTCGGTGAATTCATCGTCAAATCACTACTACCAGCTACTGTTGCCACCATTATTTCCACCCTTGCGGTAGGAGTGATCGCTTTCCTCAGTATCCCCATCGCAATCGTTCTCCTGCTCTGTATGGTGCTATCAGGAATCGTCTCCCCGTATATCGCCATGCAGGCCGCGCGCATGGAACAGCGCTCGCACATTCGCTATCGGGCAGATCTGAATGCCTTATCCCTGACGATGTTGGAATCCGCTGCCGAGCTCCAGGTCAGTGGGCAAATGGAAGCGATAGACGCAGCACGTCACGATGTGGAAAATCGTCTCCATGCTAGCCGCGACCGCAGTGCCCGCGCAGCCGCTTGGGCCAAGGCAATTGACCTATTAGCGCTCGCTTTAGCCGTGCTTGGCGCATTGTTCATCGGCACCCGCCAGGTCGCTTCTGGGGATCTCAGCGGGATTAACCTAGTAGTCTGCGTCCTGACACCTTTGGCGGCATTTGAGGCGACTCAACGTATGATTGGCGCAGCCACCCAGCTTGTGCGCTCGGCGAGCGCAGCAGAACGCATTATTAGCCTCCTCGACAGCGCACAATACAACGCACGAGGCTCACAGGTAACCCACCGTTCCTCTTCTGCACGTCATAACACAGCAGATCACTCGGGCGATACAAAGCAAGAATCAGAGTGTGATGCCTCTGCCGATTCCTTCAGCGTATCCACCACGCTGGCACAGCCAACACCGCTGCCTGAGGTTGGATGCTCTAGCTCCACTACTACCAATAATGCCTGTGGCAACGTTGAATTTTCCGCTGCTGACGGGGCAGCTCTTATAGCCCGTGATCTCGTCATCGGCTGGCCTGACGGCCCAGATATTGCCGGACCAATTGATCTTGAGTTACGTCCAGGGCATAGTATCGCCATCGTCGGAGCCTCGGGTATCGGAAAATCAACACTCCTATACACCTTAGCTGGAATGATTCCGCCGCATAGCGGGCTATTGACCTTGAATGGGCGAGCGCCTGCCAGCGTCGATCGTCGCGAGATCTCCCACGAGATTACCCTTACCGCAGAGGACGCCCACGTCTTTGAAACCTCCGTCCTGGAAAATCTACGGGTAGCCCGCGCAGATATTGATTCCGATACTGCCCGGCATCTTCTAGAACGCGCTGGATTAGGTTCGTGGCTAGAGCAACTGCCCAATGGGGTCGAAACCATGCTCGGCTCCGATGCCACCTCAATCTCTGGCGGAGAGCGGCGTCGCCTCCTGCTCGCCCGCGCTTTAGCTGGCCAGTCTACCTTCATGTTGTTAGATGAACCTGGCGAGCACCTCGATACGCATACTGCAGATCAGCTCATCCGCGATCTGCTGCGCACATCGCGCGATGGTCATGGCATTATCGTCGTCACGCATCGCCTCACCCCACTTGATGAAGCCGATGAGGTAATTATGCTTGGCGAAACGGGAAAGGGCGTAGGTATCCTCGCGCGCGGCACACACCACGAATTGCGTGCACAACTACCGCAATATGACTGGTCCCTCAATCGCGAATGACTGCCCGATAAGCTAGCGACGAGGACGAAGAGAAGGGAAAGCTATGCGGTACGCGCCTCCGGAAGATGTTTTTCATCATGCCTTACGTATCTCGGGCACACTTGACCGAGTTGCCGCGCTACAAGAGCTCATCCGAGCTGGCTGTCATATCACTGGCGCACGTTTCGGAGCAGTCAACGTCCTCGATTCTCATGGGGAAACCATTGAGTTCATCCAGTATGGCGCCCGAGAAAACGAACCTGCCGTCATTCCTCATCCGCGTATCACTGCTGATGCGTTCACTGGACTCCCCCACGATTCCTGGCTGATCCACAATAGCTTCGACATTCGAGAACTGCCTGACGGACATCCCACATTGCGCAATATGCTGGGTATTTCGATTATCGTCAATGAACAAGTGTGGGGGCGGTTATATCTATGTGATAAACCCACGGATTTTTCTTCCACCGACGGAGAACACGTTGAGTTCCTAGTTGCCGCAGCCGCGATTGCAGTGGTCAATTCACAGCGTTATGCCGACGCCGAAAATCGAGCTCGGTGGCTAACTGCCTCGCAAATGATTATGTCAAGTCTTTTAGAAGGCTCAGATGAAGATGAAGCCTTAGAGACCATCGCTCATCAAATGCGTCTCGCTTCTCGCTCCGACGTGGCAATAATTATTTTGCCGTCCATCCAGCAAACCTGGATCTCTGAAATTGTCGATGCCGACGATCCCGCCGAATCTCATGCACTAATTGGTCTGGCATTTCCACCGGAGGGGCGCGCCCGAACCGTCATGCGAGAACAAAGCGGCGTGGTTGTGGACTCTATGCAACGACTACGAACGGTGCGCGTGACGGCACTGCGCAGATTCGGACCAGCCCTTTATACCCCAATGGTGTCTCATGGTGTTGGGCGAGGAATCATCCTGTTGTTGCGTTATCCTGGCCGACGTGAATTCAACCTACATGATCTATCAATGGCAGAAAATGTGGCAAAACAGGCCACTATCGCCATTGAGCTGGCAGAGGCGCGCCACGCCCAAGAAGTTGCAGCGGAATTAGATGAACGTGCCAGAATCTCACGTGACTTGCATGATCTTGCTATCCAGCAGCTCTTTGCCTCCGGTATGCATATCACCGCAGTCCGAGAAGAAATGGATAAACGGCAACTCGGCCCAGAGATCACCGACGCATTAGATGACGCAATCAGCGCCATTGATGACTCCGTCAAACAGATCCGCCATATTGTTCACTCGCTACGGGATGGCGGCTCCTCCGCCACGCTGGTATCTCGGCTCCAACATGAAACCTCAGTTGCTCGCCAGGCCCTCGGGTTTGCTCCATCATTGGTGGTGCGATACAACGGGGCAACCCTATCAGCCCCGGACGATCATCTCATTGACGATGCGGTCGGCAGCGATATTGCTGATGATGTTGTTGCCGTGGTTCGCGAAGGGCTTTCGAATGCCGCTCGACACGCGAAAGCTGCCTCCGCCTTTGTTGATCTGGCTGTTTGCTCCCACGACGTCATCATCCGCGTCATTGACGATGGGGCTGGTATCGCCCATACCCGCGAACGCCGCTCTGGTCTATCGAATCTTGCGGCCCGTGCCCGCCGCCATCATGGCACATTCACTATCGGAGTGCGCGATGATGGGCGTTCAGGCACTATGCTCGAATGGCGAGTACCTCTGCAGTAATCCGCTGATAGCTAGGCAGCATTGCGCTAGCACAATATCGTGTTGTTAGTGGCTGTGGATTTTGCGTTGTTGCAGCGTAGCGTTGTTATTGCCGCATGTGATACGCCGAGGCGCTGCATGTGCCAGCCTGAATACGCCAGCATGCCTGCCGTATTCTTTCTCATCCCGGCAAAAATAATCAGGGTAAAGAAAACAGAGCACTCACCATATACGCCTATGCCGCGGTGCGCACAGCAATCTACGTAGCCAGTACTAGCCCACCCACAAAAATACAGCGAAACCCGCGCCCTTTCTGTATCGGATTTTGGGCGCGGGACGCAGCCAGCCAAACAACTCGCACTCTTTCTTCGTCGGCGTTTGGCTAACAGCCAGGCTCAATATCACCCGCCAGCTTGATTACGCCATCCGGCTGCTCGTTGACCTGCCACCCATGCGGCAACTTGGGTCCGGCGCTGCATTCCCATCTTGGAAAGCAAGGAGGTGATGTGATTCTTCACCGTCTTTTCGGCCACGCCAAGCCGATCGCCAATCTCGCGGTTTGATAGCCCATCTCCGATGAGATCTAATACTTTCCGCTCTGATGGCGTCAGATTTGCCGTCGGATCATTGTGATCGGCACGATGACGAGTAACCGTTCGCTCATCTAAAAGCACGCGCCCCTCAGCAACTGCTCGGATGACTTCCGTAATCTCCGCACCTCGTACCGATTTCAACAGGTATGCTTTCGCCCCTGCTTCCAGCGATTCTGCTAGAGCATCATCATCGTCAAATGAGGTCAACACGATGCATTTAGTGTTCGGTACATCCTCGCGCAAGGATCGAATAATATCGATGCCCGTTCCGTCCGGTAACCGCAAATCAACCAGGGCCACCTGAGGCGCCATTAATTTGGCTCGCCGGACCGCTTCAATCACTGAGCCGGCTTCCGCAACCACCGTCAACCCGTCTGCCCGATCAACAACTTCGGCAATACCACGACGGACGACCTCGTGGTCATCAATAATCATTACGGAGATATCATTGCTCATCACACGCTGATCTTACCGTGAAAATGCCTCATATTTCAGCATGGCGCACTAAGGCAGGTGCTGGCAGTTCGGGCAAAAATGCGATCCTCGATTCATGAAGGTCTGCCGCACAATTTGTGCCCCGCAACGGTAGCAGGCAAGACCGTGCCGACCATACACCTGCAGAGTTCGTGAGAAATATCCAGATTCCCCATTGACGTTCACATATAGGGAATCAAATGAGGTGCCACCCACCTCAACAGCGTCTTGCATCACCTCACGCGCCGCCGCATACAGCTGCGCAATTTGCTGAGGTGACATCTGAGAACTAAGCATCTGCGGGTGAATCTGAGCCGCAAATAGCGCCTCATCGGCGTATATATTGCCGATTCCAGAAGCAAGTTGCTGGTCAAGTAACAGCCGTTTAATCTCGGTGTTTTTTGCTCGTACCTGCGCGATGAGATCCGGGTATTGCAGGTACGGATCAAGTAGATCACGACCAATATGCGCAATACTTTCCGGGATCAACGCATAGTCAGTGCCGCATCCACCGGCATAGCCGTCTTGCGTCGGGCATAAGCGATCTAAACGAAGCTGACCGAAGGTGCGCTGGTCAATAAAATCTACTCGTACCCCATTATCCAGCCACAATGCCGCCCGCCGATGGCGGTGTTGCGCAGCATCAACGCGAAACTGCCCGCTCATCCCCAAGTGTGCAATGAGTGCCTCGTCACGCCCGATCACAAACCACAGATATTTTCCACGACGAGCCACCTGGGTAATCCTGCGCCCAACTAAGGAGTCAAGACCTTGCGGGCAAGAGCGAATCACCCGCGGATGATCGACGCTTACTCGCGCTATCGTCTGCCCAATAAGATGGCGTGCCAAACCGCGACGAATCGTCTCAACTTCGGGAAGCTCTGGCACGAGAAACAGCGCCCTTATTCCTCGCCCAAGGCGTAGTATGCTGCTTTGCAGGCTTCCAGCTTGGCAGCTTTTTGCGATGTGGCCGTTCCCGTTCCGAGATAGCGGTCATCAATAAATACCTGGGCTGTGTACACTCGGGCGTGATCTGGACCTTCGCCCTCAATCTTGTAGCTCAATGTGCCCGTTATTCCTTTATCACGGGCGCGTTCATCTAATGCGGTACGCCAGTCAAGAGCCGGCCCTAACCGGCGGGCTGCATCAATCTGAGGCCGAATCAGATCCAGAATCACTTCGCGAGCGATCAGAATACCATGTGCCAGGAAAGTGGCTCCGATCAGCGCTTCGACGGTATCAGCCAGGATGGAATCCTTATCTCGACCTCCAGAGAGTTCTTCGCCGCGCCCGAGTTTGATGTACTGCCCAATCCGTAATTCTCGCCCTAACTCAGCTAAGGACCGCTCGGAAACCGCAGCCGCCTTAATTTTCGACATATCCCCTTCGGATAGCTCATCTGGCAGATCGTAGATATATGCCGCCGCCACGCCGCCCAGCACCGAATCCCCGAGAAACTCTAAGCGTTCGTTATGTGGCGCATTATTTTCGTATGCCCACGATCGATGCGTCAGGGCCAGATCCAACATCTTCACTGGAATCTCTACCGCCCACGGCAAACTCGCTGGATCAAGCGCAGAAGCTGACGAGATCTCCGTATCATCTGGCTGAAAATCAGCAGAATTAGGCATCCGGATTCTCCTCCCCCAGCAACCGAGCTAAATCATCAAGTGCAGCAAAATCCGGATTTCGATAATCGTGATGGTGATCCGCCGGCAGATCGTCTAACCGTTCGTAACAGCCCTGGCACAAGCCCTGACATTCTGGATCGCACAGCGGAGTTAACGGCATTGCCAAAATGAGCGCATCGCGAATGAGGGGTTCAAGGTCAAGCCCCTCGTCAGTTAGCACGAAAAAATCCTGCGCTTCTTCGTCACCCTGTGCAATGAGTTCTTCGCGTCGGTCTTGGCTGAACACCATTTCCATGATCGGACGGTCTAACTCAATATTTACCGGACGCAAGCACCGCGCACATTCCCCGGTGGCACAGGCCCAGGTCCGACCGTTGACGAGAATCCCATCTGAGGTGGCACTGATTCTCACGTTAACTCCGATAGGTTCATCCGGTGCGACCGTCAATACGTCGATACCGAATGATTCTGGTGCCGGAATATCCTCATCGACGATGAGATCTTCCCGAGATAACCGAGCCAGCCGAGCTGAACTAACCACAAAGGGAGTAATCATGTGCCGTCCTAGTGTTCCATTCGCTGGCTCAGATGCATCCGACCAGCGTGGATTTGTTCTGCAAGCGCGGAAAGTTGATGGAAAACCGAATCGAGTTGCCCAGAGAGCTGATCGAGGCTGTTTGCTGCGTATTCATCAGCTCCCTGCTTGAAGTGATCCGCGCGCTGCTTCGCTTCATCTAGAATACGCGAGGCCTGCGAGGTAGCCGCGATGGTGATTTGATCCTGGGCAACCAGACGCGAAGCCTGCTCCCGTGCTTCGGCGATAATCGTCTGTGCTTCTTCTTCAGCGCGACGGCGAATCCCGTCGGCATCTAACCGAGCCTGTTCAGAGACGTTCGAGGCTTCAGCTAATACAGAATCGGCAGCAACGATTTGATCTGGCACAATATCGCGCGCAGTCTCCAACAAATCAAGCACTTCCGAACGATTGACCATCACCGACGCAGACATTGGCACTGAACGTGCCTCGTTAACGATCGAGATTAACTCGTCGAGAATTTCCAGGAGCGATTCACCCTGTTCGTTCATAATGTCACTTTCTGTTGAAGGGCTGCCGCAACATGAGACGGCACATATTCCTCATAGCGCCCGCCCAATTGTGCGATTTCTTTGACAAAAGACGACGCGACATGATGTAAAGCCGGATCGCCCACAATAAAGACCGTTTCAATCCCGCTGAGCTGACGATTCATCAGCGCCATCGGATATTCCGCGTCATAATCCGCTCCTCCACGCACCCCTTTGACCAGGGCGTTAGCGTGCAGATCCCGAGCATAATCCGCAATCAAGCCACTGTAGGCGCGTACAGAAACATTAGAGTAATCCACTAAAGCCTCACGCGCCATTGCCACACGTTGCGCCACATCAAACATTGCCGTTTTAGCCCGATTATGGGCGACGACGACAACGACCTCATCGAAGAGTCGGGCAGCTCGCCCAATAATATCGATATGGCCGTAGGTGATTGGATCAAATGATCCGGGGCACAACGCTAACGTCATAGGTTCCATTGTAGTTCGTTAGTCTTGGTGCGTCGCACTCCATACTCTCGTGTCACCCCAGATCCGCTCGTCATCAAGCTGCACCCCGGCAGGCCAGGTCGGTTCTGGGGAATGTTTATCTCGTTCCACCACGATCATCGCATCTGGTTTTAGATGTTCGACCACTGCGGCAAGCACGTGGGCTAACTCCGCTTCACCGAGCGCATAGGGCGGATCGAGAAAGACCACATCAATATCACCACGCCCCGTCTGATTCACATATTTTTCCACAGGTTGCATTAACACCTGGACGTGCTGACTCAACCCACTATGTTCCGCATTACTGCGAATAATTTGGGCTGCCTGACGATCCGATTCCACACAAATAGCATGGCTTGCTCCCCGAGATACCGCCTCCAAAGCCAAAGCTCCAGAGCCGGAGTATAGGTCAAGAACTCGACAATCTCGGACGTATCCATAGTGTTCGAGACGGGAAAACAGCGCTTCACGGACTCGTTCGGAGGTGGGGCGCGTCCCAGATTTTGGCACCTGTAAGGTACGCCCTCGCGCAGCTCCTGCCACAATTCGGGTCATCTCAGCTCCTGTCTAAATAGTCGGTCGCCGCACTACGCGCCCGATCAATGGCCGCGGCAAGCACCGGCTGATCCCGAAGCTCTGGATCACGGCCGATCATCTCTCGCGCATACTTACGGGCATGGTCAATAATGTCCTCATCTTTCGTCACTCGAACAAAACGCAAGGATGACACTCGCCCACTCTGATCTCGACCGAGCACATTGCCTTCTGATCGCAGTTCAACATCGCGTTGCGCCAAAGCAAAACCATCCGTCGTGCCCGCGAAGGCTTCCAACCTAGCGAACGCCACCGTACCGGGAAGAACGTGAAAGACCGCCAAACATAGACTCTGGGCCGTCCCGCGCCCCACTCGACCACGCAACTGGTGAAGTTGGGATAAACCGAAGCGTTCCGCGTCAAGGATAATCATCATCGTCGCTTCCGGAACATCAACGCCCACTTCAATGACTGTGGTGGACACCAGAATCGGAGTTTGTCCCGACGCAAAACGAGCCATCGCCTGCGATTTTTCCTCACTCGAAAGCTGCCCGTGTACATAACCGACGGGAATCCCCGCTAGCGCCGGAATCGTGGCCAATAGTTCAACCGTTGAGGTAACTGAGGCTAAGGGATGACGCCCCGCCGCACCCTCCGACTGTGCAGGCACGCTGCTTTCCTCAACCGGATCAATGCCCATATCCGCTTCGGAGGTTTCCGCATTAATTGCCGGGCAAACGATATACACCCGACCGCCCGCTGCAATCTCTTCGCGCGCCCGCTGCCACATTCGTTCGACCCATACCGCATTATCTGCGGGAACGAGTGCGGTCTGCACTGGCTGGCGCCCACTGGGCAACTCACGCAAGGTCGATACCCGCAGTTCCCCAAATGTTGTCATGGCGATTGTGCGCGGGATCGGAGTGGCCGTCATCACCAATAAATGCGATCCAGATGCCAGGCGGTCGCGCTGATCGACACCAAAGCGATGTTGCTCATCAATCACCACAAACCCCAGGCGCGGCAATTGAACCCGATCTTCAAAAAGCGCATGCGTTCCGACAATAATTTGCGGCACACCAGAGGCAATATTCGCCAAGGTTCGTCGTTTTGCTGCAGCCGGTAGCGAGCCGGTCAGCAATTCCAGACGAGTGGAGATCTCGGGTGCTCCCAGTTCTCCGCCAGCAGCCAGATCACCCAACAGGTGGCGAAAAGTCTCGTAGTGCTGCGCGGCAAGAACTTCTGTTGGCGCAACGAGAACTGCCTGATAGCCAGCGTCTACCGCTTGAAGCATTGCCCGCAAAGCAACAATTGTTTTTCCTGATCCGACGTCACCTTGTAGCAATCGACGCATTGGCGTTGCGACTGCCATCTCTTCGGATAATTCTCGACCTACATCGCGCTGACCTGCCGTCAAAGTAAAAGGTAAACGCCGGTCAAAAGCAGCCAATACCCCATCGCTGCGCGGGTGAAGGGCTGGGGCGGGAATCCCGGCATTGGCGTGTACCTGCTGGGCAATGAGAGCCTGCAAAATAAAGGCTTCTTCGTGTTTGAATCTCAGCAGGGCGCGCTGCCAGTCGTCATCACAGCTTGGGCGGTGTGCCGCGTACATGGCCTGATAGGCAGTAAGTAACTTATGTTCAGCGCGATAGTCCTCAGGTAGTGGATCCGGTACGTCGGCTGCCGTGATGTGATCTAAAACAATATCGACTGCAGCGTGAATCTTCCACGAGGGAATCGCCGCGCTGGCATGGTAAATGGGAATAGGTTGGGCGATTTTTTCCGGATCTATATCCTTAGCCGTATCAAGAACCTCATACTCCGGATGTGATAGTTGCAATTCTCCCCGATACGAAGAGATCGTTCCAGAAAACGTTGCTAGCGTCCCTGGCGCGAGGCGAGTTGCATGGTAATTCAGTGGACGTGCAGATTTGCCAAAGAACGTCAATGACAGGGTATGCGCACCGTCAGCGATCCGAACAGATAGCAAATAGCCACGACGGCGGTTCATTGGACGCACGTGAGAATCAATAACTCGTGCGACCACAGTAACGGTATCGCCCTCGTGGACCGCCTCAATAGGCAGTAGTTCTCCGCGATGTGCAAGCCGAAATGGGATGTGAGCGAGAAGATCACCGCAGGTGGATAGCCCTAGTTTTCCGAGCGCGTTCGCCGTGCGAGTCCCGAGTATCCGATCAAGGGGGCGATCTAACGGCCCCCATTCCTCGCTTACAATCGCACTATGCGCCAACTTGCCCATATTTCATCCTCCGTCGGTAACCTTACCGGCACCGGCAGGCTCCTGAGGCGCGCGACATCGCGGCAGACGAAATACGGTATATCCTCACAGCATCCGACGCCATATCTTCACAATGTCCGTTAGCGTGCGCAATGCCACTACCACTACCTTGGTTTCTTCCGCTTGCGTCAGCTAGACTTTTTAAGTTGCAATTCAACGGGCGCGTTGCGCCCACCGCCTAACGAAGGAGATCACCGTGGCCTCGGTATGTGAAGTCTGCGGCAAGGGCCCTGGTTTCGGTAAGCAGGTCTCGCACTCGCACGTGCGTACCAGCCGTCGTTGGAACCCGAATATTCAGCGTGTGCGCGCGCTGGTCAAGGGCGCCCCTAAGCGTCTGAACGTGTGCACCTCCTGCCTCAAGGCTGGCAAGGTGACGCGCAACATCTAAAAGCTTCATGCTTCATATTGGCGAGGATCACTCCGATTCTCGCTAATTTTTTACCTGCTCTTACCCTGCACTGCCGTCAGCTATCTCATTATTGCCACGGCTAAACACCGCCGAATATTTGCTTATCTACAAGGCATATCTTTGCAATGCGCGTGTCATCATCGGCTAATAATGATGAATGATGTGAGGAGTCCTCGTGAACGCTCAAGAACTCGATCTGGAGAACCTCCCCTGGTCTATCGCCGATATATCGAGCGCTGTTTTCGATATTGATGGCACGCTCTCTCGCGAAGATTCCAGCACCTCCGAGGAGACGATCGCAGCTCTACGGGCATTATCCGACGCTGGAATCCCTATCACGTTGGCCACCGGCCGAGTCTTGCACGGTGCAGCCAATCTATTACACCGAGCCGAGATTACCGGATGGGTTGTCTCCGCTGGAGGAACTGTGGTGTGGGATGGTCACGACGTCGTTGTCGAACATCGAATGAGCGTTGATGAGATTACTCGGCTCACTACCCTATGCGATGAAACCGGGTTCGTTCCGTTCTACTTTGGCCCAGAAAAGATCTATACAGACCGCGATGCGCTGGAACGACACGGGGTTTTGGAAGTCACGGAGAACTCTTCAGAGGGCTTATCCGTGACTCCCCTATCCGAGCTGAACACCGCAGATATCACGAAAGCCTCATTAGCAGGAACATGCGAACAGATTGATCGGCATTTCTCGGCTGTTCACGCAGAATTTCCGCAAGCAGTGCGCGCACATGATTTCTTTATCGATATTATGCCCGCAGATATTACTAAATGGGATGGTATCCAATACGCACTTGCTGCCCGCAATCTCGATCCGGAGCGCACGCTCGGAGTTGGGGATTCGGATAACGATATTGCCTGGTTGACGCAGATCGGTCATCCGATTGGAGCACCGGGCGCTTCCGCGGGCGTGCGCGAGATCGCGCATTGGGTTTTGCCCCCAATGACGGATTCCGTCGCTGCCCTGATTATGCGCCTGGTTCAGAACTGAAATGATCCCAGCCGCCTAGCCCTGATACCTCACGCCCCAAAACAGTAACGCGGCCTTGCGCGGCTCCGCGCACGAGCCCGATTTCGTGAAATCCTCGCGGCATTGGCGCATCGGCAGGGATTGTCGCCAAGAATCCGTGGTCCTCTCCGCCAGTTAGGGCCCATTCCCGCCGCGAGGCGCGTAAGCGCCCGGCCGCCCGAGCTAAATCGCCAATCCGATAATCTGCTCCTTGGTGAATATCAATCCATACTCCGCTCGCACGGGCCAGACGTTTTGCGTCACGAATCAAACCATCGGAAACGTCCATCATTGCCGTCAATGTGCCGCTGCGCGCAGCAGCAAGCGCTTCTTCAAGTGGCGGAGCCGGACGGCGAAAGAGCTCAATGAGCTGGATATATTCCTGCTCGGTAGCGGTATCAAGCAACGCTGGCGATTCTTCCTCCGAATCACTTTCTGGTCTTTTTCCAAAACCTGCCTGTAATAGTTCGTATCCGGCGCGTGCATGACCCAGGTGACCTACATGGATCACCCGATCTCCAATTTGTGCGCCACGTCGGCATACTGGAGAAAAACCATCCATATCCCCGAGGACGGTAACTCCAATTGCAATGTGTTCCGCACGAACTAGATCGCCACCGTCAATACCCACATCTATTGGAGTACATGCCTGCCGTAGCCCCTGAGCAAAATCACGCACCCAGGTCACTTCCAGATCAGGAGGTAATCCCAATGAAATCACTAAAGATATGGGGCGGGCCCCCATTGCCACCACGTCCGCACAGTTTTGCATGACGCTGCGCACGCCAACGTCCACTCCAGTGGACCAATCTCGTCGGAAATGTTGCCCTTCAATGAGCATATCGGTGGAAACTGCCAACTCTCCGGTAAGCCGCATGACGGCGCTATCATCACCTGACGGCACACGTGTTGCCGATCCTACTGGCAGAATCGGGGTAATTTCGGCAAGGATGTCGTCTTCAGAGAGTTGTGAAATCTGCATAGAGGTATCTTATGCAACCGAATATATCCTTGGCATATTGAGCGAATACGCCTTGGGAGTTCTGCGTTGAGAGGCTCCGTTGCTAAGAAAAGTCATCGTTCAGGGGGATCTTCATCTGATGGCGCACCGTAGCGCACAATAAAACCGGCTTTGCCGCACAAGAAAGCCGATCCTTTCACTTCGCGCTTGCGACGCATATCCACGAGGACTACGCAATATAGGGTTCATCTGCGTTACTATCCCAGGATGTATCGCACCATTGCGGTCATAGCTCCAAGTTCGTCGCCACCTATTAGCCGCCTGCCACACCAGTATTTTCACCAGGTATAGAAAGCGAACACCTCACTCGTCAGTCATTACAAAGCTGCCGCCACAGCTCCATCAGGGTTATAGGACAAAATGTGTTGCTTGTGGGTTAGTCCCAGGTGTTGTGGTATGGGGTGGTGTGGTGGAGTTCGTTCCAGCAGATTGCGTCGCCCCAGGTGGGTATGGTGGTGTTGGCTTGTTGGTG
>NZ_JBKIWR010000023.1:0-2165 GCF_046599595.1 Trueperella sp. LYQ143
CCCCCCACGTTCATACACTGACCTGAAGAACGAAGAAAGGACTCCTCTCATGATCTCCCGTACTGCTACTGTTGCCGCTGAACAGGGCTTACATGCCCGCCCTGCCGCACTTTTTGCCCGGGCTGCTGGGCAAAGTGGGTATGATGTCACCATCCACTACAAGGATGACAGTGCTGACGCTTCTAGCCTCCTTGAGCTCATGACGCTCGGCGTCGAGCAGGGTGACGAAGTAGAATTGCGCTGTGAAGACGATTCGGCGGCTGATGCACTCGATAAGCTCGTCGAACTTCTTCAAACCCCAGCCGAATAATCAATCAATTCATTGATCTCTTTTTGATTCAGGACATAGTGATGACACAACGACGTGAAATAACCTCCGGTCTCGGTGTTTCTGCTGGTTTTGCCAGCGGTCCAGCGTTTATCGTGCAGCGCGCTCCCGGAGTCGATCCGAACGAGACGCCCAGCACTGATCCACAAGCTGACGGGCAACGTGTTCGAGAGGCCATGGCGTCAGTTTCTCGTGCGCTCTACACTCGCGCGGAAAGCGCGCCTGAATCAGCTCGCGAAGTCATGTATGCCACCGCCGATCTCGCAAAAGATAAAGCCCTCGCAAAAGCTGTCGATAAAGAGCTGAATAAGGGTCGTGGGATCACCGCTGCTGTGAGCCATGCAGTGTCTGGTTACGCTGCAATGCTTGAGCAGCTCGGTGGCTATATGGCTGAGCGCGTTACCGATTTGTTTGACGTCCGCGATCGGCTTATCTGCGAGCTGCGTGGTTTGCCAGCTCCGGGAGTTGGGCAGATCTCCAAACCGTCCATTCTCATTGCCTACGATCTCTCCCCTGCGGAAACTGCAGTTCTTGATTTAACGAAGGTGCTCGGCATCGTCACCGAATTGGGCGGGCCCACCTCCCACACCGCAATTTTGTGTGCCCAGTTGGGTATCCCAGCGGTCGTTCGTGTTGCTGGCGCATGCGAGATCGAGGCTGATTCTCCTGTCGCTGTTGACGGATCGCGCGGCACTGTGATTGTGGCTCCCGAAGCTGATGAGCTCGCTCAGATGGAGCAGCGCGCACAACTGCGCCAAGAGCTGTTGGCTAATTCGCATGGTCCAGGTCAAACTAAGGATGGTCACAACGTCAAGCTGCTTGCCAACATCGGCTCAGCCGCAGACGCTATCGCTGCCGGAAAGACCGACGTTGAAGGTTGCGGCTTGTTCCGCACCGAATTCCTTTTCCTTGATCGGCTTGACGCTCCCACTTATGAAGAACAGCTCGATACCTACACTAAGGTTTTCACCGCTTTCAGCGGCCGTCGCGTTGTTGTGCGTACTCTTGACGCCGGTGCGGACAAGCCACTGAAGTTTGCCGATCTGGGCCCCGAAGAGAATCCGGCACTGGGAATCCGCGGTCTGCGGCTGAGTCGCGTCCGCCAAGATCTTCTCGACGTCCAATTGAAGGCGTTGGCGGACGCTGCCGCGGCCACCAATGCTGATATGTGGGTGATGGCTCCGATGGTTGCCACCCAGCCTGAGGCACACTGGTTTGCCGAGCGGTGCGAGGAGGCAGGCATCAAGACCGTCGGCATCATGATCGAAGTTCCGGCCGCGGCGATTCATGCCGAGATGCTGCTAACGCCGCTGTCCTTCGCTTCCATCGGAACAAACGACTTGGCGCAGTACACGATGGCCGCAGATAGAATGCAGGGTGAACTTGCCGAACTCAATTCGGTGTGGCAACCCGCAGTCTTGCATTTAATTAGCTTGGCATGCTCCGGAGCTCAGACGTCGAATTCCCATATCGGAATCTGTGGTGAAGCCGCTGGTGATCCACTGCTGGCATTAGTGCTGACCGGCCTGGGAATCCAGTCACTTTCGATGGCTCCTAAGCGCATCGCCGCTGTTCGGCAGTCTCTAGCACAAGTCGATCTAGAAACCTGCCGCGAGCTGTCTCGTTTGGCGCTCTTTGCACCAGATGTAGATACTGCACGCGAAGCTGTGCTTGCAGCAGTACCAGAATCGGTGCTTGCACTGCTCTAACGTGTAATCCGCGGGAGTGACGCGGATAGTGTGATTCAGCTAGTTTGTTTGTGGGGGGTGACCGTTCCCCACAGTCCGCCCCCCCCCCACTCTGTTTCTTTTCTTCTTCGCCCATCCCGTACATCTCG
>NZ_JBKIWR010000024.1:0-22931 GCF_046599595.1 Trueperella sp. LYQ143
GGCGGGGGTGGGGATGGGGGTTGTTTTTTTTTTTTTTTTTTTTTTCTTCCCTCCCCCCCCCCCCCCCCCCCCCCCCCACTACATTATGTTTCTTTTAGTCTTAGCCCATCCCGTACATCTAGCTAATAGGAACGAATGACATGGGCGAAGATGACGAGCACCAGATTCGTGCGATCAGCACAAGCAACAATACGATCGAGAATTATTCGCTGTTTTGATTCAAGCGTTCCTTACGCCATACACGTCAACGTCACACTAACGGGATAAAACTCCTAATACTCGTCTTTCTTGCTGGCTTTAGCGACCTTGACACACGTGCCACGGATTTCAGAACGTGCCTGAGAAGCCTTAAGTAGCCTGCACTAGGGATTATGTTATTTGCTCGTTTTTCTTTGAGTGTAATCGAATACTTAACTACGGCGAGCGGGTAGATAGTGGAGCGAAAGCACAATCGGCGTTATCGAGGCGATTTTCTGCTCTGTAATGCTCCTGTAAATCAAAGGGCAACACCATTGATGCTAAGGCTGCTCGGCACTCAAGCCCCATACGCTGTGCAGCACGAAAAAGACCTTTACTTCCAGATAACACTACTGAATTACCGTAACGGTTTGACCACACGTGAAAGCTAGCCGATGTTAGAACTCCTGGAAAATTGTCACGTTCCCACTCTTCGAAGAAACACGACAAAAGATCATTTTGCTCAACCCTATCCCACCGCGTTCGGGTTATGCCCTCATAAGGAATTACCTTCCAGGGGCCACTCCCATACATCAAGCTCAACTGGTGAATCTTGCAAATAAACGACTCAGGGGCTACTCCCTCGGCTAAAGTCCATTCAGTGATGCGATTATCCTCAAGAACTTCATATAGATCGGAGTCTGCATAAAGGTTGATCGAATCTCCGATCACTTGCTCCCACGACGCCCATTCATAGTCCATGCCAAGTTTTCGCAAGGGAACAAAGGCACGCAATATCTCATGAGAATGAGCAAGCGAAACGTCGGCGAATGTATCTATTTTATTGCGCATTAAGGATCTCTATCCGCTCCTTACGCCATGCCTGGATTCGCGAGGGCAAAAAGCATTCGATACATCCGCTGAGGATAAAGCAAATACAGCCGAGCGGTGCCCACCACGTATTCCACCAGTAGAAACCGCCTAGAAATGAGGGCGTCATATCCTTCAGACCCGCCCATGCGATCAGGAAGAACAGCGCATAGAACACTACACTCCACACGATATTGGGCAGGTAAAAAGATTTTCTGTTTCCCCACCGACGCCTAACCCACATATCCAGGTAGCACATCGGAATAGCCGCCAAAACAAGAGCAACAAAAAACCATAGCTCACTGAGATCGCCACAGATACTACTGAGCACACACAACCCAAGAGCTACGGTTATGCAGCCAAGCGAGATGACGGTTCGGTTAACACGATTCTGCCTATCCACCGCATTTCCTTTCATCACTCTTTCCATGACGACCACAAACCTCAGTGCACACTTCACACCAGCCAAGCGATACGTAACATCCCAAAAGCTCTACCATTAGCTCACATAATGACAGATTATTTCGCCTTAATTACGCCCCTATTACAGCAGAGCTAAGAATCACCCAGTATTTTGGCGAGAACGCTCCTTACGCCACGCCTGCCATACCGACGGAGCAAAACCCTCAATACACCCAAGAACAATAAGACAGCCACTGCAAAGCGGCGCCCACCCCGTATTCCACCAATAAAATCCATGCAGAAATGGCGGCGAGACCAGCTCTAATCCCGCATAGAGGATAAGCAGAAACGGAGAGAAAAACAGTATCCGCCACAAAATATCAGGCGGATAAAAACGCTTCATCTTTCCCCAGCGACGCTCAATCCCTCTGTAAAAGTAATACAGCGAACCAACTATCAAACCACAGGCTACGAAAAACCATAGCTCACTGAAATCGCCACAGATTGCGCTGAGCACACACAATCCAAAAGCCACAGCCATGCAGCCGAGCAAGATACTAGCTCGATTTGCACGTTTCACTCTATCCAACATTGACAGCCGTCCAAGCTGCTGGATAACCACCACCATAATTACAAATCACTTGTTTCCTGATGTAGTGCTTTTTGCCAGTGGCAACATCTAACAACTGTTCAGCCCACCAAGCTTCAGTTTTAGATTTTACAAAACCAATACCGATCATCAGCGCTGAAGCAATCCCACTCAATCCATTTTTTAGAATTGCTCCAATAACTAGCGGGACTGAGACTGCTTCAGCATGCGTGACAATATCTACCTTATACGTATCTCGTAGTAGCTTCTCTGCATCCTTCTTGTAAATATAGCTTTCCCCGCACACTCGACCGCCGGGAAAATTTGGATTTGTATCGCCGATAGCAGCAGGAATCAGTTCATGCTTTCCAACCAGATCTAATGGAGATCCACCCAGCAGTGTCGGTTTCTGAGCATGAGCAATAACAAAGCCATCCTCAGATTCAGACACCACCTTATCCCCATTCTGATAGTCCGCCCCTCTTTCCAGATCAGACATCATCACCACAATGGAACTCCGCTCAGCAAAAGCTGGGGTAGCCCTCTCAACAATGCCCGAAATGCCACTTACACCCAAAGCACAGACCAGAGAAATACTTACAACAGCCTTCATCTCCCACACCTCATTCTTAATACATCTCTTTACAAAAAGAACGACATAATCATTCATGGTTAAGACGGTGGAAATACCACCTCACGGCAAAGGCTTCTTTGCGCCTGCAGACGATGTGACTCAAGCCACCAGATTAAGTATTAATAGTGAGAGAGTAGTGGAAACCCGACGCTAAGGTCAATACTTTTGGAGTAAGTCCAATTAAACTGCAGGTCAGGCCGATATACCCCCGAGGTAATATCAGCAATAGCACTAGCTAAGCGTTTGTATCCCTCCGCACAACGTCGGGTGCTCGCATGTGGAAAGCCAACTACGCAAACACAAAAAGAGTCTCTCCACCACTGAAGAACGTTACAGCCAGAGCGCGTCCAGCAGCTTCGCAGTTAATCAGAGAAAGCTAGCGCCAGCCCTACCAAAACACACTCCGCTAAGCCCACGGCAACGCCGCCCCCGCCGGGAATAACCTCGCGCAAAGAATCCAGCAACGTCAGGTTAAAAAGCTGCCAGCTATTGATCCACCTCAGCACGAGCCTGCACAAAAGCTTCGATTGCCATATCGAGGTCTGCGCGCGTCAACCCTGCTGACATCTGAGTGCGAATACGCGCTTTACCTCGCGGAACAACTGGGAACGAGAACGCCCGAACGTACACTCCCCGAGCCAAAATCGCATCAGCCATCCGAGCAGCCCGCACCGCATCCCCCACCATCACCGGAACAATCGGGTGATCCGACTGCGGAATCTCGAAACCAAGCTCCGTCATCCGAGCACGGAAATACTGAGTATTTTCATGCAGGCGCTCCCGCAACTGGGCACTATCGCGCAACACATTCAAAGTCGCCAAAGCGGCCGCCGCAATCGAGGGTGCCAAGGAATTAGAGAACAGATACGGCCGCGAGCGCTGCCGCAACATCTCCACGATCTCGCGCCGCGCACAAATATATCCACCACTTGCCCCGCCAAGCGCCTTACCTAATGTTCCAGTAAGAATATCGACCTCATTGCGGCAACCAAATAACTCTGGGGTCCCCGCCCCGCTCTCTCCAGTAAATCCAACCGCATGAGAATCGTCAACCATCACCACCGCGTCATAACGACGAGCCAGCTCGCAAATCTCGTCAATAGGGGCAACATACCCGTCCATCGAGAACACCCCGTCGGTAGCAATCAAACGGGTACGCGCATCGCGGGCCGCCTGAAGTTGCGCCTCCAAATCCGCCATATCCCGATTCCGGTAGCGCAACCGCGCAGATTTCGTCAGACGCACCCCGTCAATAATCGAGGCATGGTTCAGCTCATCCGAAATAATTGCGTCTTCAGGACCACACACCACTTCAAATAAGCCGCCGTTGGCGTCGAAGCACGAAGAATAGAGAATCGTATCCCAGTTCTGTGGATCCTCCGGATGGAAAAACTCCGTCAAGGCACGCTCAAGCTGAGTATGTAGGGTTTGCGTCCCGCAGATGAACCGCACCGACGCCATTCCAAAACCCCAGGTTTGCAGTGCCTGCTGGGCAGCCTCAATGAGAACCGGCGAATCAGCCAAGCCGAGATAATTATTGGCACACAAGTTGAGCACCTGACGGCCATCCGCGATACCCACATGCGCCGATTGTGGCGTCGTCAACGCCGCTTCTTCTTTATACAAACCGTCGGCGCGTAATTCTTCGAGTTCGCGCGCTAGACGCTCTCGCAGTCGGCTATCCATCTGTTATTCCTCTCCCCTTGGCAGCCCATCACCTATTTGGCAAGCACTTACCTGCTCCGCTTCCTTATTCCTCCCACGTCATCACGACTTTGCCGGAACGCCCGTCACCCGCGACAGCGAAGGCCTCACGAAAATCACGATAGGAAAAACGGTCAGTGATAATTCCAGAAATATCTAGACCAGAACGCAGCAGTGCCGTCATCATGTACCAGGTTTCAAAGATTTGCCGCCCCGTCACGCCCTGAATCGTCAGCATATTAAAAATGACGGTACTTAGATCCATCGTCACGGGCTGCGCCGGAGTCCCCAGCAGGGCGATCCGACCACCGTGGGTCATGTGGTCAATCATCATCGTCAGCGCCGCTCCAGAGCCCGACATTTCCAGCCCAATATCAAAACCCTCTTTCATATTGGCAAGCTGGTAAATATCTTTCAGCGGGCGGTCAGCAGTGTTAATCGTCAGTTTCAACCCCAGACGATGCGCAAGTTCCAATCGCTCATCAGCTAAATCCGCAATCACAACATTGCGTGCCCCTTGGAATTGCGCAACAAGCGCCGCCATAATACCGATCGGCCCTGCGCCGGTGACCAGCACATCCTCTGCAAGAGTGTGGAACTGCAAAGCCGTGTGGACGGCATTGCCAAAAGGATCGAAGATCGCCGCCACATCCGGATCTAAACCAGGGATCTGGTGAACCCACACATTGCTGGCCGGCATAGCGAAATACTGCGCAAAAGCCCCATCAACGTGATAGCCAATTCCCCGAGTGTTACGGCACAGATGCCGACGCCCAGCCAAACATGCTCGGCACCTGCCACAGACGTAATGCCCTTCGCCGGATACAAACATTCCCGGGGTGAGCCCATCTACCTCCGAGCCGATCTCCACGATCTCTCCACAGAATTCGTGCCCTAAGATTCGTGGCGTATGGACGGTATTTTGCGCCCAGCCGTCCCAGCGGTCAATATGTACATCCGTTCCGCAAATGCCGGTACGCATTACTCGAACCAGGACGTCATTTGCCCCAATGGTAGGTTCTGGAACGTCGATAAGCTCTAAGCCTGGGCCGGCTTGCGTCTTTGCTAATGCTTTCATCGTTGAGTTCTCTCTTGGCTGTCCATAATGTGATTTTACTGCGCGAGAGGCGGTTGAGTCTGGCCTGCCGTGAAATAGTCGATAAGCACCGGATCGACGGCGGGGATCTGCCGCGGCTGGGATCCATTGCGCAGCGAATCAGTGGCACAGATTCCGGCGGCCACAGCATACCATGCACCCAGCGGGTTGGTATCCGTCGGCGTTCCTGAGCGAACAAAGCGGAAGAATTCCGTCACTGTTAAGACGTCGGCGTCACCGTGCCCATGAGCATCGCCAATAATCGGATACTGGACGTCACCATCTGGACGATAGTGGGTGCGGGTGTTCCACAAGCTGATATGCCCGCCTTCACCGTCACCAAAATTCTCCAACCGCCCTTCCGTCCCAATGACGGTGTAGTTGCGCCAATAATCGGGCGTGTAATGGCACTGCTGATAGGAGGCAAAAACTCCGGTATTCATTCGCATGAGCATCATGGAAATGTCCTCAACGTCAATCACCGGATTAAGCCCCATCTGGCTCAACGGCGGCCAGTTCGATAACGAATACCATTGCCCCATCAGTTCGTGATTATGATCGGCACGGCTGGCAACCTGATCGTAAAGAGTTAGCCCGCCCATCGCGACGACCTCGGTGGTGTGCGCCTGCGCCAGCCAATGCATGACGTCAATATCATGCGCCGCTTTCTGCAGAAGTAACCCCGTGGTGTGCTCTCGCTCGGCATGCCAATCTTTGAAATAAAAATCGCCACCCGATCCGACGAAGTGCCGGCACCAGATCGCTTTTACCTCACCGATTTCTCCAGCTTGGATCAGTTCGCGCATGCGGCGCACGACGTTCATGTGCCGCATATTATGCCCGACGTACAACCGAGTTCCGCTTTCATAGGCGGTGTGAAGAATCGCCGTCGCCCCCTCCAACGTAATGGCCAGAGGCTTTTCAAGATAGACCGGAATACCGGCTTTCAACAGCTCACAGGTTACCTCCGCATGAGTATCATCCGGCGAGGTAACGAAGGCAACGTCAATACCTGTAGCAATGAGTTCGGCAACCGTCGCGGTGATCGCGAGCTGATCGGCATTGCGGCGCAACTGACGTTCTACTCGGGCCAGCGCATCTGGATGCGGTTCACAGACGGCAGTAATAATTCCGTCATTTTCTGGTAGCTCTGCGTGCCGCGCTAAGGGGGCACGAGCGCCACACCCCACGATACCGACTCGTAGCGTACTATCACCCATCCGTATTCTCCTTATTCCTCGCCGTCTTGGCGCCGCCAGTTCGCTGCACTTCCCCGTCGCCGCCACTTGCGGTTTTGCTTAACGCCACAGGTAACGAGTGCGCCACCGACCGCGCATGCCCGGCATTTCCCTGCTAGATGCCCTACTCACCCATGTAAACAGACCGATCCAGCAGTACCCACATCCAAACTATCAGCGATCCGCACTACTATCTTCTCCGAGCGGATTGCCTCTCTCAATATCGCAGTGGGCAACAGAGATATTTACCGCGGAAGATCATTTAATGCATTGACGATCAACTGCGCATAGATCTCTGCACCGCGCCCATCAGGATGAACGACGTCAGAGGCGAGATAATCCTCGTGGGAGCTGATCGCACTCGCCCAATCGGCCATCCGAACCCGCTGCGGGTATTTCGCAGCCAACTGTGCAATCGCTTCATTGGAGGACCAGATCCAATCGTCAGCTCTTGGCCCATATCCCGTCACGAAAACAAATTTCGCATTCGGGGCCGCATTGAGGAACTGTTCTCCAATATCCACCGTCAAGTAGCTATTTGTTGCCAAAGAGATCACGACGTATGGGCGCACCCGACCCGTCGCCACCCAGTCATTAATGATGGACAATCCAGCAACCGTCGAACGTGAGACTTCTGCGTCTAGATCGCAGCCGGCGAGATGATTCTGCAATGCCGCAGCGGAAGCTAAGGTTACCGAATCGCCAATAATACTGACCTGCCCACCACTAATCGGGGCTGGCGGCTGGCTTGGCTTATTCCCCTCATCCGGCTTACCAGAGGGCTTATCGCCTGGTTTATCAGCAGGCTTACCATCCGCGCCGGTATTCGCCTGACCATCCGTACCAGGCGCAGCAGCGCCATTGCCATTCGTAGCAGGCTGTTGCGGCTGACCCGAATTATTATCCGTACCATTAGGCTGCGGATTCGCCGTCAAAGCCTGCTGCCCAGCCTCAACCGCCAATTGTGCCGTAGTTTTTTCTGGAGCTTTTGCTAAGGCAACCCCCACCGAGGCAACTACGGCCACGATAACCACAAATGAGACGAGCGCTTGCACTCCGAGCTGCGGAATGGAAAGCCAGCGACGCAAGGTAGCGAAAATACCATCACGACGCATGGGGGTTTCCACCCAGGTATAGGAGGCAGCAGCCGCGCCAATCGAGATCACTAACACGATCAACCCGACGATCCAGGATTCCAAATTCGGAAGCGCCGTATTTAATACGATCAAGATGGGCCAATGCCACAGGTATAACGCATAGGATCGCTCCCCTAGCCAACGCAAGGGCAGCACATCGAGAATACTGGCGAGGACTCGCCCAGGCCCAGGTGCTCCTGAAACGACGTCCACAAGACCTTGGAGAACTAACGCCGTCGATAGTGAGGCCCATAGCAAGCCCCACGGGTAGGTCCACATCACTGCGTCATCAATAACGATAAAGCCACAAATCATCGAAACGAAGCCGATGATCGCCAATGCCCCACGCCCAAAACGAATCGTCGGCGGGAGGGCGGCACGCACGCTAGCTGGGGCTTCCTCAATTGGATGCGGCAAAATCAAGGCGAGCGAGGCGCCGATAATAATGGGGAATAAATGCGTATCTGTTCCCTGATAAATTCGGGTCAGATCCATGCCAAGCAAAGAACACGCAAACATCCATAGCAGCGAGGCCAGGGCAATCAATCCCGCGATACGCGGGCGAACATGGGTACGCAGGCGCACTAACAGTAATAAAATAATCGGCCAGAAAATGTAGAACTGTTGTTCAACTGCCAGCGACCACATATTGCGCAAGAGTAGCGGATTCCACTGGGTGAAATAGGACGATCCAGAAGCGATTTCCGTCCAGTTATAGGTGAAGGTCAGCGTGCCAAGGAATTGCCGACGAATCCCTACCAGCAGATCCGACGAGACGAACATCGCCACCGGAATCATTATCAACGTAGTTACTGCTACCGCCGGGAATAACCGGCGGAATCGCCGCAGCCAAAAACGGAACAACCGAATCGTGCGATATTTTCGCCATTCAACCATGAGCAATCCGGTGATGAGGAACCCTGACAGCACGAAAAAGACGTCAACACCAGTAAATCCACCGGATAACCGAGTTTTCATCGCATGGTAGGCGACGACGGCTAATGCTGCGATAGCGCGAATTCCGTCAAGCCCCCGCACTCGGAAACGCCTCGTCGTACGAGTGGAGGTTGAGCCCACTGCTGGCTCTAGCACCTTATGCCCTGGATACCCCAACTACTCTCTCCCTGGTTTCAGCCATGCCGTCATTCTTCATCACGAATTTATGGTTTCAATTGCTAGTAACCGTCAATATATTAGTCGCGCAATCAAAGCCACGGAAACACATTTCTTTTCCGTTTCTTGACCAATTATTCGTTACAGTTTGAGTGTGAATAATACAGCCACGCAATACGGATTACTTATCGTCAATCTAGGCAGCCCTAATTCTCCCCGAGAAGCCGATATTTCCGAATTTCTTGCCGCTTTTCTCGCCGATCATCGGGTCGTACACTGGCCTCGATGGCTGTGGCTACCCGTCCTGCACGGGATTGTCCGTCGGGTGCGCCCACGAAAAGTGAAACCCATCTACAAAAGCATCTGGATGGGCGATCAATCCCCGCTCGTCCACTACACACAAGCCCAACACGCCCAGCTTGCCGAGGCATTACCGCAGGTCAACGTCAAATATGCGATGGCATATACCGCGCCACGTATCGCGGAGACCTTGCGCGAGTTTGAACGTGAGGGCGTCGAAGATCTCACGATCATCCCGCTCTATCCGCAGTACGCCCCGTCAACAGTTGCAGCAATCACAGATCAGGTTTTTCGTCACTATCTTCGGGCCACTCGTATCCCGAACTTGCGGATCATTTCCCAGTTCACCTGCCAAAAGCATTACATTAACTGGCACGCTCAGGCACTACGCGAACGGATTGACCGCCTCGAATCGCGCCCTGATCGAATCGTTTTCTCATTTCACGGCGTCCCCCGCCATCCCCGCCACGAACCGGAGTACTACCGCACACAGTGCATGGAAACATTTGACGCCATTTGCCGCCATCGCGCTATTAGTGAACTCAACATCCCCGGCGCGTTGACCTATCAATCGAAATTCGGACCAGGTGAATGGATCGGACCAGCCACAATCGACGAAATGGCCCGCCTGCCACAAGAAGAAGCTGTGCGCAGCGTCTTAGTGTGTACGCCAGGATTCCTCGCGGATTGTATTGAAACCCTTGACGAAATCGACGTTCTTAACCGAGAGGCGTTCCTGAACGCCGGCGGCACAGATTTTTCCTATCTAAATCCGATGAACGACGATCCGGCCGTCACAGCTATGCTTCTCGATCTCTATCACAACGCAGTGTAACGTCGGCATACATATAAAAATGCTACAATCCTCATGGGCGCATAACTTCGCCCGCTTCGCGGCACACAATTTTGCCAGCCGAACGAGACACGAGAGCGGCGCAGCTCGCCTCACGCCGTGGTTTTGCTTCGCTACTCTCTTTGTTGCATACACCGAAAATTTCAGAGCGCCGGCAGTGGGTTCACGAGATCACGATGCCCGATGGGCACCATCACAGACGAGCAGCAACCGAAAAGCAACCAAAACAATCGAGGAATAATCGAAAGAACGGCTTGCGCCTTCCAAAATGCGACGATTTCCTAACGCTGCGCGTGCTGGCTGCGTGCCGCCTTGATCCGCTCAGCTCGGAGCTGGTGAAGCAAGGGCATCTCTAGCTCCTCCAAGGACGCCATCCCCGTCGCTTGACGGATAAGATAATCTGCCAACTCCGGATTGCGAACCAGCACCGGACCGTGCATATATGTCGCAATAATGCCGTGCTGCGCCACCCCGTCATACATCAAACCTGGCTGCCCCACAGCCGTCGTTCCCCCGTTGCCCGTGCCAGCGGTAACGATCCCTAATGGGCGTGCGTCTGGGCCGAGACTCGTCGCCCCACCATGATTCTCAAATCCGGTTAATTCTTGCGCCAACCCGCCAAACATCGGCTCACTCACCAGCTCACCGATGGAACGATGACCTTGCGGGGAGGTAGTAATATCCAGTAATTCCAAGCCCTCAACCCGCTGATTACGCGCGTCTACATACCAATTACCGAGAATCTGCAACGACGCACAGATCGCTAACAGTGGAGTTCCCGACTCAATTTTCTGGCAAAAATCCCGATTCGCGCGCAGGTGTTCGGCAGCGATAGCCTGAGCCGCATCCTCGCCGCCACCCATCACGTAAATATCCATTGACGTGGGGATCGCCTGATCGAGATGAATCATGTGGATCTGTGCGTCAATGCCGCGTGCCCGAGCACGGTAAGCCAAAACGCTCGCATTACCTGTATCGCCATACGTCCCGAGGACTTCCGGATCAATAACTCCGATATGCAGTGCCGAGTTCACTATTCTTCCTCCGTCATCGCACCCGAGACAGTGCCTACCCGATCAAAGATTTTCTTTGCGTCGCGGAAAGCAGTGTAATTAGCGAGTAACTCCACCTTGGCCTGCGACGGGCAGGCCTCCAGGGCTTGCATAATTCCCGGAACATACGTCACGTCGATTCCGGCGTATTGCAGGCGGATTGCCAGATCTAAGCCTCGATCTCCGCAGGCGATAACGCGACTATAGGTGCGCGCCAACTCATCAAAATCGACGTCCCACAGCCAGGACAGATCCGTCGAATCAGCAATTTGACCATTGACGTCAATAATCAGATTGGGAATCTCCGTATTAATCATGGTGATAGCTTCTTGCCATCCAGCCGGATTCTTCGCGAGCAGCATCCGAATCTGCCGCCCATTAACACAATATGTTGCATAGCGACCAGCAACCGTCTGCACTGCTCGGACTGCTTCTACCGCGTCTACCATCGGAACGCCTAGAGCATGAGCAGCCACAATAGCTTGAGCAGCATTGCCCTGATTAGCCTGACCAGGCACTGCAAGATCGAGTGAATACTGCTCAGATTCGTCAGCACAATTAATCAGAACGCCCTCGCGCACCATCCAATCCGGATCTGGACGCCGATAGGGCGAATCCTTGACGTACCAATCCTCCCCTTGGCGCACAATCGGCTTGCCCCCGCGCGGGAAACTCACCGAATCGTTGTACCATCGCGAGCCCACACTCACCCAGATCACCCGAGGGCTATCCATCGCTGCAGAAACAATCAACGGATCATCACAATTAGCAATCACCGTAGCCTGCGGATTATCGTCAACAGCCGCCCGGAGTCGTTTTTCAACATGACCAATCTCGCCAACTCGGTCTAGCTGATCGCGAGAAAGATTGAGTAACACAAAGGCGGCTGGGCGAATTTTGGCAGAAACCAAGGGGACGTGCAGCTCGTCCACCTCGCATACCGCGTAGGGCGCATCTGGCTGGTTCATCAAAGCGCTGAGCACGCCAGAGCCCATATTATCGCCTTTATCATTCGACGCTGTCTGACCGATCGTATTGAGCGCCGCGCGAACCATTGCCGTCGTGGTGGATTTTCCATTCGTTCCAGAGACGACGACGGTTTTCTTCTGCGCCGCTAACTGCGCCAAAATTTTCGGGCTGATCTTTTCTGCGATAGCTCCGCCAATCATCCCGCCAGAGCCTCGCCCCATAAGTTGGGAGGCTCGCGCCGCAATACGCCCGGCCTGCATAGCGATAGCGCTGCGCCGAGGAAGTTTCATATCCACTTTCTTTCCCACGCCTTCAGTATATTCCGCATAGCCTATCTCGCCCATGGCCATAGGATTATCCGCCACAATATCGCATGGATCGCAATGTTTTCTTACTATTTTTAATCGCTATGCGTGTTGCGGGGGATCACCTCACCTATCGGGCATATACCCACATGTGACGCGAAGCAGGGCACGAATTCGTATAAAACATATCCGCATAAGCACCGACGAGGAGCAGGCACGAGGATCGCACCTGGAAATATCCTTCGCCGCAGGCAAGGCACATATCGAGACGGGATTCGCCCACAAACCATCTGCGAGCCACGAACGGCATTTCTTACCAGAGGTGAGCTAGCAACCAGCCGAATAGCCCGCCTACAATGCCCGATAAGGCTTCGCGCACCCGTCCGTTTAACCAAGACTCATAAGGCATCCACATACCAGAAGCCCTCGCCCTGCCCGCCCGGCGCGTCCTTTTCTAGCTCCTCCTTAATAGAGCTTTAATAGAGCGCCTACTTAATACGAAAGGAACAAACTGCTAATTTACTGCCCAAAAGTGCCATCTAATAAACACGAATAGACCTGCTCCCAGCCTCCATAGCGGCGCGCTATTTTCCCAGAATCAACAATCAGACCGTGGAATTGCGCTAATTCCGCTACGGTAAATTGGGCGGCGTTAACTGCTGGATCGAGCGCCCGACGAGCGGCTTCATAGTGGGCATAATCCCCTAAACCGGCAGCCGCTATCAATCGGCGCGCATACGCATCGTAGATAAATACGGGATGGTGGTAGACGTAGAGGAGAATATCGTCGGCAGTTTCCGGGCCGATTCCACGTAAGGCAAGAAGTTCCTGACGCAAGCGGTCACACGGCAGGAGGCAAGCTTCAGCGTCACGCTCTAAAAACCAGTGCCCGATGCTCCGCAGATACTCCGCTTTTGTTCGGTAGTACCCACACGGACGGATGGCATTTTCCAGATCGCCACGCGGCATATCCACAATTGACTGAGGATTCAGGAGATCTCCCTGACGCAGGGCTGCGAGTGCCCGCTGAACATTCACCCATGTGGTATTTTGCGTCAGTACAGCACCGACGACGATCTCGAATCGGGATTCACCCGTCCACCACGATTCACTGGGCACCTGCTCACACAGTAGCTGATATAGGCGGCGCAAGCCGCGCGCCAGGGCTTGGTCAGACGGCTCCGTCAGCATGTTCTCCCCATCCTTTTCGTACTGTCTTCGTATTTCTCTTACGAGGGTATCGCAGCGCACTTTTATCGAATACAGTGCCGCACCAGTGTATATTGCACTATTGCGCACTATCAGTGGTCGGTGTTGTTACTGCATTAACCCAATTACTACTGCATTAACCCCGCCATCCCATCCCGCCCCTATCACCCGTTTCCTATCGCCCATTGACTTTCTTGCCACGCCTAGTACTATGTATTACATAGAACCTAGGCGTAATAGCCACACTGCTAACAGCCCACCGGAGTCCACATGGCCGAATCACAACTACGTAAAGGCGCTTTAGAGCTCATCATTCTCGGCCTGCTCGCCACCCGCCCCTCCTACGGGGGAGAACTATTAGAACGCCTAAAAACGGAAACCCACCTCGACATATCCCAAGGAACGGTCTACCCCCTACTCAGTAGGCTGCATAAAGCCGGAACCGTACACACCCGCTGGGAGGAATCACCATCCGGGCCACCACGAAAGATCTACGAACTGAGGCATCACGGTCATGAACGACTCACCGCGTTAACACACGAATGGCTTCACCTACACAAGGCAGTAACTCAATCCGTGAAAGGAATTCAGCTATGAGACTCCGCTCCACCACCGAAGATGGAACCCGTCGCTTTCTCGGAATTCCCGTCAGTTTCCCCACTCGAAGCAATACCACTGGAAAAATTCTGCGCTGCTTCGAACCTGAAAATCCCGCAATCTTCGTTCCCCGCACCGCCGGTATTGGCTGGGATCTGAACATCGGAGCCATCGCCGTCAAACTTGGCCTTATTCGCCCCGACGATTCCCTGCCCGACCTGGAAGCATACATCCCTCCTACAACACGGCGCGCTCTCGCGAGCGCACCCTGGATCGGAGCGGCTAGCACATGCCTCTACGCTCGGAACATCGCCCGCGCCCGCCGAGTAGTGACGAAATGGCACATAACCGGGCTACCTAAGCGATATTCCAGCGGAAAAGCAGCCGCAGCTCTCAGCGCAGGCACAAGTATCGCCCTGGCAGCCCTACCCATCGTCATCTCTCGCATCCCAACGGGCAACACATCCGAATCAGAATCTGAACCTACCTCCACTCAACCAGCATCTGCGCTCGATACTGCCCGCAGCGCCGATATCGTCCTCACTGCTCACGCCCTAGGGTTGCAGAGCCTCCTACTCTTTTCGGCTGAAGCCGCCCGCCGCGAGATAAAACATCCACATACTCGCCAGCTCATTGCCTCTATCGGGCTACTCGCTGCACCTATCGTCACATCCGCAGTATTAGTGGCGACCGTCAAGCAGGCGCTCAACGGCGTATCTCGCGCGCTCAAAAGCAGCTCTCACACACCAGCCTCCCAGCCCATGCCCGCCCCCGCCTCAGCTTCAACCAAGGAAGACGATAATGAACGGATTTGATTCTCTCACCGCGCTGCCCCGCGAGGTGCAAATCGCCATCGGTATCCTGTTCGCCATTCAGCTTGTACTACTCATTACCGCGTTCATCGTCATGGCTCGAACCCCTCCTGGGCCAATCGCCGGTGCCGCAAAACCCGTATGGGCACTCATCATTATTTTTGGTCAAGCAATCGGGCCGCTCCTCTTTCTCATCTTGAGCCGACGCGATGCCCGTGCCCGCGCCGAACGCGAACAGCTAGATACCCACCGGCGAGGCGCACCTATCCCACTGGATCTCAACGGAAATACCGACCCGAACAGACAGCCAGATGCTAATGGGAACCCGACTACAGGCAGCCAATTAGCGGCAAACAGCCAACTACCTACCAGCACTCAGTTAGCGGCAAACAGCCAGTTATCGCTGCAGAAGCAAGATAACGATAACCGCCAGCCAGCCCTTTATCCTCACCGAGAAGCTCAAGGCCGTCCCCATCACCAGAAGGCCTCCGAAACGCGCCCAGATATCCAATCCGCTATCGACGACCTCTACCGGAAGTAACAATGCCTGAGCCCGAGTTAATCGTCAGTACCCATAATCTAACAAAGGATTACGGCACATACCGCGCGCTCAATCAGATCAATCTGGCTGTTCCCGAGGGCGCGATCTACGGATTTATCGGCGCAAATGGAGCCGGAAAAACCACCACTATCCGTATCCTTTTAGGGCTAATCTCCGCCTCTAGCGGGCACGCCACCGTTCTCGGATATTCGCGCGGCCAACTTCCCTGCGACCCTATTGCCGATCTTGCCTATTTGCCCGACGTCCCCCGTATCAGTAGCTGGCTGACCGCCAAAGATGCCCTCATTACTTTCGCGCAGCTATCTGGAGTGCCATCCGATATTGCTGCCACTCGCGCAGATTCACTATTAGAACTCGTTGGGCTACACCGAACGCATGGCACAGTCGGCGGTTTCTCGCGCGGTATGACGCAACGCCTCGGTATTGCCAGCGCCCTCATTGGCAGCCCTCGCCTGTTAATCCTTGACGAGCCAACCAGTGCCTTAGACCCAATGGGCAGGGCTGAAGTTCTTGAGATCATCTCATCGCTGGCCGGCAAAGCAACGGTTATCTTTTCTTCACATCTACTGGGCGACGTCCAACAGGTGTGCAGCCACGTCGGGCTACTTGACCGCGGGAAATTATTAGCCCAAGGACGGCTTGAGGAGATTCTGGAAACTATCCCCGCCACGAAATCCCAACTCCACATCACCGGAGAGCAGGACGATCTGAATACGGCACGTGAACTGCTATCAGCGGCTCTGCCTGGGCTATCCATTACCGAAGAGAAAGCCTCATTGCAAGACGTCTATCTGCAGGCAACGACGAAAGAGTTGAACCAATGAGCCGGAATTCTCATAACACCGCAGGCAGAGTACCTGGTATTGCCTCCCTGACGCGGCTCCTGGCACGCGGAAGTTATCGCAGCGCCAGCACCTGGGTAGTGTGCGGCATTTTCACACTAATGGCCCTGACGTCAGCGCTCATCGCAAAATACACGCCGCGTATCCTTTCCGCACTAGCCGACCCCGCCCTCGCCGAATTTATGTCGCGCAACCTCGGAGAACCGTCGTGGAGTGACGCATATTCGGGGTGGATCAAGAATCTCAATCAAATCTGTATTTTCAGCGTTATTATCGTCGGCGCACTGCGCTTACACTCCCAAATGGGCAGCTCAGAGGCTCACATGATTCTCACCCGCCCCATTAAACGCAGCTCCTATCTACTGGCACACGTATTCACTTTGGTACTGACGTTACTGGCCACACTCGCTATTACTACCGCGATTGCAGGGGTAACGACGAGAATCGTCTTTGGCCACGCGCCACTATTTCCCCTCCTGGAGATCAGCGGTATATGGCTCCTGTTTGCTCTCGTCATTATCTGCGCGATGGCACTTGCCGAGGCGATATTCTTAAGCCTCGGAGCAACCCTGGGCGTCGGTATTGCCGTGTACGTATTTGTTTCTATTGGCGGCGCGTGGCATTGGGGAAGCACCTACACGCCACTTGGCTTACTGAGCACAATGAGCGCACTCGCCAATGCCTCCCATATTCCTACAGCTATCTTCGCCCTTAAACTTCTCTCCACTGTTTTCTGTGCGGGCGTTTTACTCGTGGCGGCTATGTGGCGTTACGAGCGGCGGGATCTGTGCTAATTTCAGCGGGATCTGTGCTAACTTCGGCGGGATTTGTGCCGACTTCAGGCATTCCCTCACTGCGGGGTTTCCTTTCTGGCCGAACGCGCGAGGCACATTATTTACGACGGATAAATTAAATGCCGATATGGGCTAGTGACTGGCATTTAGCAAACAAAGCTGCTCGTGGTTGCGTAGCGGCATGTGGTGATGTTTAATAGCGTCGAGTTTGTTTCGCCGGGTTTACTATGTTCGCTTGACTTTTTCTTTTCTGCCAAACCTCAGCTCATACAGCAGCGATTCCCTCCAAGAGCCCTGCCCCCCTCACATCGTAGCTATTAAAATCGTTCGCTCGGAGCTGTCACCCGTTCCTCATCAGAGCATCGCCTACACCAACGCACCCACCACTGCAGCCTCGCCAACCGCCAGAAACCCGCGTCAACAAACAAAAAGCCCATCTTGATCCGCCGCCAACCGAACCGAGCTATGAGATCAAAATGGGCTATTAAGTGGAGCCCCCTGTCGGATTTGAACCGACGACCGCCTGTTTACAAGACAGGTGCTCTACCACTGAGCTAAGGAGGCCTGCCGCGAGCGCATGGCTCGCAAGCGTGTTTCATTGTGCCAGATTTATTAGCGCGACACCAATACGGGAGACGATCCCCATACTTCAACGCACTGCCATCCAGCACAGTGCAGCATTTGGCGCGTAGTAGTACCTACTTTGCAGTGTTCACACAAGCGAACGCCTTAGTCGACATTCCTACCCGCGCCGCAGATGCCGTCTTACTCCTACTTTGCTGCCGGCGGAGTCGCCGCTAAGGCCTTATCAATAATCGTCTGCGGGCTCTTGCCATCTTCCAGCCAGGAATCGTCTTTCACGCCGTTGATCTCCAAGGTCGGCGTTGCCGTGTAATCCTTTGCCCGGAACGATTCCGTTGCTTTGACTGCAATATCTTTCCATTCTCGAGAGGCAATCGAGGCCGGCAGATCATTGGCAACCTCTTCAGGCACACCGACTTTGATAGCAATATCGGCATATTCGCTCTTCGGCGGGATGGGCGCATGATTGGCCACCGTCTCAGTACCGCGAGCCATGAGCGCATCCGAGTAGGCCCATGCCTTTTGCGGTGCGTATGTTGCCACATAGAACATGGCCGCCGTCGCGTCATCCGATAATTCGTTACCTAGGGTCGCCACTGGATATAACCGGAAATTCAACTTACCTTGGCTGGCGAGGGCATGGAATTTCTGGCTGTAGCCTTTCTCTAGATTCTGGCAGCCGTGGCAGGTGTAATCCGAATAAATAGAGATCGTATTCAACCCGGAAACTGATACCCCAGCCATTCCATCGGGGCTGACGTCAATCCCGTAATCTTTCGTCACATTCGCCAATTCAGCCGGACGAGCTGACCCATTATACGATCCAAAATCGTCCTCACTTGCGCCAGTATTTTTCGCGAAAATCTGCACAATAACCCCGATAATAACCAGCAGAGCTACCACACATCCGCCGATAACCAGCATCTTGTTGCGCTTGCGTCGTTTTGCTTCCTGCTCACGCAAAATCCGGTTCTTTTCCCGAGCTTGTTCCCGACGTTCTTTCTTCGTTAACGTCTGCGCATTCTTCGACGTATAGGCCGTATTCTGTGTTGCCATCAATCCCTCGTATTCCTAGCATCGATGAATGTGCCCAATAAACCGCGCGACGCAGTATCTCGCACATCCACATGATCGCGATGCACGATGCGGGAAAACATCGCGCAAATCTACCTCCTCACAGCGTACTCGCCTAAATAACCCGTCAGCTAGCATCTGGAACACGATTTTGCCGACAGCGTGCGCCAGGGAGCCGCGTTCGCATAGTTTGGCGTATTTACCGACGCACAACGTCCAACATTGACAGCACTCCCAGACCAGCTACCCCAAGCAGGAAAACACACCAAAATAGCCGGTAGCCGAGGGTCGGGGCAAAGGCTTGACCGATCACTCTCGCTCCGTGTTGCGCACGGTAACTCGTCGGCAGGAACCATCCAAGCAGCATCGTTCCTGCACATATTCCGGCGGTAATGAGTTCTGGATATGACCCCCACGTATCCGCATATCCAGTTAGCCACATTCCACTAAGTAACAGCAGCACTACTGGGATGCTGCGTAACAGTGCCCCGAATAGTGCCGCCGGAACACGCAATATCTTCCGCACCGCGCTATGCCGCCCTATCACAGAGCGCCGCCGCAACTCCTCGCGACGTTTCGCGTCCCATTCCCCTACCAGGGCACATAGGAAAAACAATCCGGCACATACTGGCACGACAATCATCGACCAGTGGACCGCAAAGGCAGCCAGCGCTATCCACGTCAGCAATACCAGAAGGCGAACTTTCGCTGGTAATAAACCATCATTATGTTCTGACGGCACATCGTTATACGAAGCAGAATCGGTGGCATACGAGTGAACTGCCGAGATATCCTCCGACGGGGAGTGTGGATAGTGCGCCGCGTATGAGGCAACAGGATAGGGCGAGTTAAGCGCATACGGCTGGTGCGGGGCATCTGCGCGTTGATCCGCAGATCTGTGCGATAACGCATGCGGATCAGCTACCGACGAAGACATCCGATCTGCGGGATACCCCCGCCCATCGGCATACTGTACGGCGGGCAGTTCCTCCGTCCTCGAATCATATTGCCCGTAGCCGTATTCGTCAGAATATTCCTCACCGTATCCACCGCCCTCGTATGCGCCTGCCACCGAATTCACTGGCGTTATTTCGGGACTCCGCTCCGCGCCACTCCCTGCGCCGCTAGCCCGTAAATCAGCCGTATTAATCGCCTGCCCCGAGGAAGTGGCAGCGGGATAGCGCATTGTTGCCCCCGAAGTATCCGCCACTACATCCCTATCGGATTCCAGGAAATACTGCCCGCCATACGCTGCGGTAGCTGCCTCGTCATTTATATCTTGCGAATCGCCATTAGCTGGCCAATAGTGCGCTACGCCTTCATCCCACGAGCTTTCATCGTCATAGTCGCCATAGGTGCCGGCATAACCATCTGTTGTTTGTTTTGCGCCATACGCTATCGTTTGTGCCGCGCCCTGTGCCATGCCATACACGGCTCCCGCATCGCCGGATGCTACGTGCCCACCACGTGCCGGTGGCATATCCGCAGATGGCATACCCGCTCGCTGTTCCACATCTGTTACCACACGGGTCGGCGGGCAATCATCATGCTGCTCGTATTCCTCACCTACAGCGCCCTCTGCGTTGAGATCCTCAGAAACATACCGGCAATGTTGATTGGCTTGGATAACGTCAAGCAGCTCAGCACAACCGATGCGTCGCTCCACATTCGGATGCAAAGCCTGACGAAACGCCTGAGCAACCGGCTCACATAGACCCGGTAAGGCCGCCTGCCCAGATAACACCCGATGCATAATCGCCGGATGCCCACCTGTGCCAAAAGGAGCATGCCCAGTTGCCGCAAAGGCAAGCACCGCAGCGAGAGCCCACCAATCCGCTTCCTCGTCAGGTGCCGCGCCGCGAATAACTCGCGGATCACAAAACCCCGGGGTATGGGTAACTGCACCCGTCTGCGTCATCCGCACGTCTTCGCCAAGTTGGGCAATACCAAAATCAATTAAAACCGGCCCCTGTGCACCCATCATGACGTTCGAGGGTTTCAAATCCCGATGTAGTACCCCAACGCGATGAATCGAATCTAGGGCACGCGATAGTTCCTCACCTAGTTCGCATAAATCCTGTGACAGGTAGGGGCCCTGGGCAAATACATCGGCTTCTAGCGTCGGCCCGTCAATGAGTTCTGTGACGATGAAAATATCATCATCCTCGGTTTCCGCATCGAGCACCGCCGCGACGTATTTGCCGCGCGCCCGTTGCAACATCGCGACCTCCCGGCGCAAACGCTCTCTCGCACGTGGCTGGGCGGCAATGGCCGGATGGAGCAGCTTAAGGGCAACCAGATTTCCCGCATCATCGCAGGCCCGATATACGCTGGACATCCCGCCTGCGCCGATCTGCGCCAACAGGTGATAGCCCCCTATGCTCTCTCGCATCGCCACGACGTGACCATCCTTTCTGGCATCGCCCCTGCGTATTTCCGTGTTCTTCGCTGTGCTATCTCTTTCCAGGTCCAGGTGTATTCTCGACGCTCTCGGTTCACACCGAAAACGCAGAATATTCACGCCGTGCCTCTATTGTGCCGCATACTGTGGCACAAACCGCTCCACCTTAAGCCGTAAAGCTATGTTCCTTTCTGACATATTGTGCGAGAATAAGCGGTAGCGCTACCTGCGCTGTGTCAGAGTCGACACCTACTCGGACACCTTTCACTCGGATCGTCCGGCACGTACCTGCCGGTGAAGGGAGCCATAATCATGGCAACAGTTACATTTGAGAATGCTACGCGCATATACCCTGGAGCGACGACGCCAGCGGTTGACGCCCTCAATCTAGAGATTGCTGACGGCGAGTTCCTCGTCCTCGTCGGCCCCTCTGGTTGTGGAAAGTCCACCTCTTTGCGTATGCTCGCTGGCTTGGAAGACGTCAATTCCGGCCGTATTTATATTGGCGATCGCGACGTCACCGATGTGACTCCGAAAGATCGCGATATTGCGATGGTATTCCAAAACTACGCCCTATATCCGCACATGACGGTTGCGGATAACATGGGCTTTGCGCTGAAGATCGCTGGCGAAGATAAGGCCGTTATCCGCGAGCGCGTGGAAGAAGCGGCCCGTATTCTTGATCTGACGCAATACCTCGACCGCAAGCCAAAGGCCCTCTCGGGTGGTCAGCGGCAACGTGTGGCAATGGGTCGCGCAATCGTGCGTAAGCCGCAAGTGTTCCTGATGGATGAACCGCTATCTAACTTGGATGCGAAGCTGCGTGTGCAGACTCGTACCCAGATCGCTTCTCTGCAGCGTTCGCTCGGCGTTACCACCGTGTACGTCACCCACGATCAGACCGAAGCTCTCACGATGGGTGATCGGATTGCGGTACTTAAGGATGGTCTGCTCCAGCAGGTTGCCTCCCCAGCGGAGATGTTCTCGCGTCCGGCTAACGCTTTCGTTGCTGGCTTCATCGGTTCTCCGGCTATGAACCTCGGTACGTGGCGGATTGACGGCAACTCAGCCGTCTTTGGTGACGCCCGTTTCGAGCTGCCGCGTGACGTTCTTGATGCCGCCGGTAAGGACGGCTCGTTGACGATCGGTTTGCGCCCCGAAGCGCTTTCCATCGCTGGTCAGGGTGAAGGCGGGATCCCGGTTAAGGTTACTTTCGTCGAATCTCTTGGATCGGATGCTTACGTCTACGGCACAGTTGTTGGCGGCGAGCGCGAAGATAGCAAGTTCGGTTCCGGCGATGAATCCGAAACCCTCGTTGTGCGAATTGAGCCGTTTAACGTGCCGGCTGCTGGTGAAGTTATTTACCTGCACCCACGCCCGGAGCACACGCACTTCTTCTCCAGCACAACCGGAAACCGTATCGATTCCGCAGTTCAGCACGGATAAGAATAGCGGGCGTTACCTAGCACACTGTGCTCCACACCGTGATCCAGTTGCATACGGTCCGATTGCCATACGGCGCGTATGTGCAAGATCATGCCAGGGGTACAGCGTCATGGATACGCCCAGATAGGCTGTCATGTTAAAGCGGCGTCGGAACGGACGATAGTTCGTTCCGAC
>NZ_JBKIWR010000025.1:0-22938 GCF_046599595.1 Trueperella sp. LYQ143
GCAGGAGGATTCAACTTCGACCCCTGGACTGACACATTCATCCTCGGACTCGACACCACACAACTAAACGGCAAAACACTACCCACAACCGACATCCCCATCACAACAGAACAAGCCACAGTCTCCAGAGGCTAGGCTCGGGATCGTATTAATCGTTATTGGATGAGAGGAAATAATAGATAGGTATTTACAAGAGAAATGCTAGGCATACATAATATAAAGCACATATCAAACGCAAACGTACCATTTAACGTGATGAGTTACAGCAGAAATGCTTAGCCAATTGATGGCATGCCGTTACCTAAGGCTGCATACTAATGCAGGTAGTAGGTCACATTATCCAGGTTTTATATTCGCCTCTTACATCCAGGAGAAAAGAATACGATGAAACGTCTATCCATCGCATTGATTGGCTGTACCGCCTTATTAAGCGCGAGCGGCATAGCTGTTCTTACCTCAGCTTCCCTTCCAGCCTTTGCTAGCAGTAATAAGGCTCCAATGTCTCAACCTCTAGCAGAAATTTCCGCATCTGATCCCAGTATCTACGACGATTATTCCTATGAAGCGCTAGGGCTTCCAGGCGATGGGCATTACGGTCTAGTAGCGGATGATGCTATCTTCTCTGCAAACTATCCGCAGACCCAAAACCTCAGCGAATATTCAAAGGCGTACTCCGAGTTAGGAAAGACGGTATTGCGTCTCCCGGCAGATCATCCGTTAGTCACTGAACTTAGTACTTCAGTACGCACAGCGGCGCCTTCACCCATTGCACACATTGCCGATACGAATGAAATGGCTAACGCCGAAGTGGTGATCAGTGTTTCTCACTATACGCAAGACGAATATGAGAAATCCTTTGCAATCATTGAAAATTTCCTGCAGTCACATCACTACTCAGGCGTCTTTGCTCCTGAACCATTGAGTGACACGATCTATCTCGGGATCGACTTTTCCCAGGTTGATCCCACTACAGTTCCTGCTACACCTGTTCCCATCACTCTTGAGAATAATGGCGTCATATTGGACTACAATGAAGGTCTACGCCAACCATATCTCGGAGGTGCAGCTATCTGGAACTCCGGCGGAAACAGGTGCACCTCAGGAGCGCCCGCTGCTATTGGAAACACTCGTGGCTACTTTACAGCTGGGCACTGTTTCGATAACGGAGCTCGCATTTACGCCCGTAAAGCCTTAGGTGCCGAGTATTTCACTGGTAAAGTCACCCACCACAATCGGAATCTTGGTGTCGATGCGCAATTTATCAGCGGGGTTACATACTCGGGCAGAGTTATCATCGATAACTCTGGAACATCATGGCCTGTAATTGATATGTATCAACCCTCAAGCGGCAAAAATAATCTCTTATGCTTCACTGGATCAAGTTCTGGCGCCGTTTGTTCAAATCATGTCGCTCAAACAAATATTCGTATTTGTTCAGACTATATGTGCAGTCACGGAATGATTGCCCTCACTGGCGGAGCACATTCTGTTGGCGGCGACTCAGGAGGACCCGTCTATGGCAAATTCGGGCAGAGAGTAAAAATCTCTGGATTAATTAGTGGTCATAGCCCTAACGGTGTCTACACCTACGTGCAATCCTGGAGCAGTATCGTCTCCGCTTTCTCAACTCGCTTAATTAGTAATTGATTGGATTTCAAATATGTATCCATTTAAGCTAAGGCAGGTGGCAGCCCTCGCATTTCTGGCTATCACAGGCGGGGGCTTGTTGACCGGCTGTAGCCACAGTGCGCAAGACGCGGAATATAGCGTTCCCATACTTCCAAATTCTACAAAAGCTGGGATAGATATAGCACGATACTTCACGTTAACGCGCATCGATACTGGCAATGGGGAAGCCTGCCCAATTATTAAGGACGATACGTTAATCATCTTCTCAGTTCCGGCAAGAGTCTCACCCGACGGGAAGACTCTCTTCGTCAATGGTCTATCGCTTAAAGCCGGAGACGAATTCCATGTTAGCGTCCTCGAGCCTGTTGGACCTTATGAGTGTGGTGGCAGGACGTATAACAACGCGGTACACAACTCTTTTGGCGATCCCGCTCAATAATAAAACGATAACCGCTGCGACACTATTCAGCCAATATCGGGGCACCCCTTCTCAAAGTGCAAACGAAGACCTATGAATGATTCCTACAAAAACGATCCGCAAACGCCCGAAAACTTCTGACGCGAACAACTCATCAGCGTCTAGCTTCACTACTTGTACCTCAACGAAACATTAAAACTATGGGGTGGGAGCAGATTTCTCTACTCCCACCCCAGTTATCGTCTTAAGATGCGCTACCTCTTAGGAGAAGTTATTAAAACCGTAGCCATATCCCATTGAGGTATCGTACTCATCCACAGCTCCATAGCCGTACATATCGTCGTAGGAGTCCATACCTGTGAAGGTATGCAACTGCTCGTACTCCGAACGTGCAGCCGAGGTCGGTTCCACATGAACGCGACGCAACTGCTCCAAACCAGTACCAGCCGGAATGAGCTTACCGAGAATAACATTCTCTTTCAGACCATCAAGCGGATCAGACTTGGCGTTCAACGCTGCTTCCGTCAAGACGCGAGTCGTCTCCTGGAAGGAAGCCGCCGAAAGCCAGGAATCTGTTGCCAACGAGGCCTTGGTAATACCCATCAGTTCGGGACGCCCCGAAGCCGGGCGACCGCCTTCCGCGATGGCAGCGCGATTAGCCTGCTCGAACTGAGCCACATCCACCAACTCGCCAGGCAGCAGCGTCGTCGATCCAGCTTCCAGAACAGTTACCCGACGCAACATCTGGCGAACGATAACCTCAATGTGCTTATCGTGGATCTCTACGCCCTGTGAACGGTAGACGCCCTGTACCTCACGGACCAAGTGCAACTGCGCAGTACGGCGACCCGAAATACGCAACACCTTCTTCGGATCAACCGAACCTTCAACGAGCTGCTGACCAACCGGAACATGCGATCCTTCCGGAACGAGCAACTTGGCACGCTTGCCGACGAGATACGTCAGATCTTCGTCGCCGTCATCGCGCTTGATAATCAGGCGACGCGAACGCTCCAAATCCTCAATTTCGAGGCGGCCAGCCGCTTCACAAATCGGCGCTTCGCCCTTAGGGGTACGCGCTTCGAAAAGCTCCTGAACACGCGGCAAACCTTGGGTAATATCTTCTGCCGAAGCCGCGCCGCCGGTGTGGAAGGTACGCATCGTTAGCTGAGTACCAGGCTCACCAATCGACTGTGCGGCAACAATTCCGACCGCTTCACCGATATCAACGAGCTTGCCGGTTGCCAGTGAGCGACCATAACAGGACGCACACGTACCAACACGCGAATCACACGTCAGCACCGAACGCACCGAGATCTGGGTGATACCCGCCGCCAACAGCTTCTCCAAAGCGACATCGCCGATATCCGTACCGGCCTCAACGATGACGTTACCTGCCGCGTCAACAGCGTCCTTTGCCAAGGTTCGTGCATATACCGAGGTATCCACATCGAAGGCCCGCTGCGGTGTTGCTTGTGCCCACTGCTCTGCGGTGGCTTCCTTCTGCGTCATATCCGTCGGCACATCATCCACCAAGACTGTGCGGATCTCGTTGCCGTCAGCATCCGTGGCCACGATCGTCTTGGCCAGACCACGGCTTGTTCCACAGTCAGCTTCGCGAACGATGACGTCTTGGGCCACATCCACCAAACGACGAGTCAGATAACCCGAATCGGCGGTACGCAATGCGGTATCAGCCAGACCCTTACGAGCACCGTGGGTTGCGGTGAAGTATTCCAGAGCCGACAAGCCTTCACGGTAGTTCGACTTAATCGGACGCGGAATAATTTCACCCTTCGGATCTGCCACCAGACCACGCATACCGGCAACCTGGCGAATCTGCATCCAGTTACCACGAGCGCCTGAGGAAACCATCTGGTTGATGTTATTGAGAGTATCGAAGTTGTTGCGCATCTCCTGAGCAACCTTGTCGGTGACTTCCGTCCACAACGCAACGAGATCGCGACGACGATCCTCATCACGGATGTTACCTTCTTGGAAATCCTGCTCAATACGGGCAGCTTGAACTTCCGCGGCCTCCAAAATCTCAGCCTTATTCTTCGGGCCGACGACGTCCGACACCGCGATGGTCACGCCGGAGCGCCCGCCCCAGTAGAAGCCAGTTTCCTTCAACGCATCCAAGGAAGCCGCTGCATCAACCTTCGGGTAACGCTCAGCGATCTCGTTGACGACGTTGCCCAAAACCTTCTTATCGACAGTCGAGTTCACATAAGGGAAGGTGCTCGGCAGCGCGTCATTGAACAACGCAATACCTAAAGTGGTATTCAAAATGATCGGATCGCCATCTTCGTAGCCCTCCGGCATCTCAAAATCACGCGGCAACACGATTTCGTCGGCCTTCCACCGGATATTGATAGGCGCATTCAGGTGCAACTGCCCCATATCGTAGGCCATCTGTGCTTCGGCTACCGAGGTAAAGTACCGACCAGCGCCGATCTCGTTTTCTCGGATTGTCGTCAGGTGGTACAAACCAATAATCATATCCTGAGCCGGAACGGTAACCGGGCGCCCATCTGAGGGCTTCAGAATGTTGTTTGCCGAGAGCATGAGGATTCGAGCTTCTGCCTGAGCCTCAACCGAAAGCGGCAAATGCACTGCCATTTGATCGCCGTCGAAGTCAGCATTGAAGGCTGAACAGACCAGCGGGTGCAGGCGGATAGCCTTACCTTCAATAAGCTGCGGTTCAAAAGCCTGGATACCCAGACGGTGCAGGGTTGGCGCACGGTTAAGCAGCACCGGATGTTCCTGAATGACCTCTTCTAGAACGTCAAAAACCTCGTCATGCTGACGCTCAATCAGGCGCTTAGCTGCCTTGATGTTCTTCGCCAGTTCAAGATCAACCAGACGCTTTTGCACGAACGGCTTGAACAGTTCCAATGCCATCGTCTTTGGCAAACCGCACTGATGTAGCTTGAGGGTCGGACCAACGACGATAACCGAACGACCTGAGTAATCAACCCGCTTACCGAGCAGGTTCTGACGGAATCGACCCTGCTTGCCCTTGAGCATATCGGACAGCGACTTCAGGGGGCGATTACCTGCACCCGAAACGGGGCGCCCACGTCGGCCGTTATCAAACAAAGCATCCACTGCTTCTTGGAGCATGCGCTTTTCGTTATTGACCATGATCTCTGGCGCATTGAGATCCAACATGCGCTGCAGACGGTTATTACGGTTAATCACGCGACGGTACAGATCGTTCAAATCCGAGGTCGCAAAACGACCACCATCAAGCTGAACCATCGGGCGCAAATCCGGCGGAATAACTGGAATAGCATCCAGAACCATTGCTTCCGGCGGAGTCTTTGAATGTAAGAACGCATTAACGACCTTGATCCGCTTCAGTGCACGGGTCTTGCGCTGCGCCGTACCATTTTCGATCTGATCGACGAGCAAATCATGCTCAGCCTGCAGATCAAAGGAACGCAACCGGCGTTGAATTGCCTCCGCACCACGCAAAGCAGTGAAGTAATCACCCCAGCGTGCTTCCATTTCACGGTAGCAATCCTCGTCACCCTCAAGATCGCCGACCTTGAGCTTGGTGAACTTATCCCACACTTCATCCAGACGCGCCAGATCGTTTTCGTACTGGGTACGAACTCGGCGGGTATCGGCCTGCGTGCCACGCTTAATGCGGGACTTTGCCGCAGCGTCAGCACCAGATTCTTCGGCTTCAGCCAACGCCTTCTCTTCGGCTTTCATGGCGCGCTCAACGGCGACATCGCGTTCGTTTTCCAGATTGCGTCGCTCTAACTCGTATTCGGCAGTCAGCGTCGGCATATCGTCATGACGGCGCTGCTCATCTACATCGGTCACCATATAAGCGGCGAAGTAAATGACCTTCTCAAGATCTTTTGGTGCAATATCAAGCAAATATCCTAAACGAGAGGGCACTCCCTTGAAATACCAAATATGGGTCACTGGCGCTGCCAGTTCAATATGCCCCATCCGCTCGCGACGGACCTTGGAGCGGGTTACCTCCACGCCGCAGCGCTCACAGACAATGCCCTTGAAACGCGGGCGCTTGTACTTGCCGCAGCCACATTCCCAATCACGGGTCGGGCCAAAGATCTGTTCGCCGAACAGACCGTCACGTTCCGGCTTGAGCGTACGGTAATTAATGGTTTCAGGCTTGGTCACAGTGCCGTGCGACCACTTGCGGATGTCATCGGAGGTGGCAAGTGAGATCGACAGCTGATCGAAAAGATTGACGTCGAGCAAGGTTCCTTCTTCCTCAGTTTTTACGCCTGTTTGGGCTGTGCGTCAGTGGCGACGGGCGCTCGCCGCCACTAGCGCAGTAAGTTAGAAGTCAGCGCCAGATTGTAAGTCTTCCAAGCCGGTGGTAATCCCCGCCGACTGTGGCGACTTGAACGCATCGTCATCAGCATCTTGCAAGGTAATCGCATTGCCGGCTGCGTCGAGAGCCTCGACATTCAAGCACAGCGAACGCATTTCTTGCACGAGAACCTTAAAGGATTCCGGCAAGCCAGGCTCGGGCACATTATCGCCCTTCACCACGGCCTCGTAGACCTTGACGCGACCGACGGTATCGTCCGACTTGATGGTCAGCATTTCCTGGAGGGTGTGCGATGCACCGTATGCCTCCAGGGCCCACACTTCCATCTCACCGAAGCGCTGACCACCGAATTGAGCCTTACCGCCCAGCGGCTGCTGGGTAACCATGGAGTACGGGCCCGTTGAGCGAGCGTGAATCTTATCGTCAACGAGGTGGTGCAACTTCAGCATGTACATGTAGCCCACAGATACCGGCTCCGGGAACGGATCACCAGTACGACCATCAAACAGCCGTGCCTTACCCGTTTCGTCAACCAGACGGTCACCGTCACGGTTTGGCAGCGTGCAACCGAGCAGACCCTTGAGAGCATCGGAGCTGACACCATCGAATACTGGCGTTGCCACCGTGCGATCCTTTTCAGCACGAACCGCATTTTCTGGTAGTCGGGTCGCCCATTCTTCGCCGGCTTCACGCGCAGCCGTGGCGTCCCAGCCTTGCTTAGCAACCCAGCCCAAGTGCAATTCGAATACCTGACCAAGGTTCATACGGGAGGGCACACCGAGCGGATTAAGCACGATATCGACGGGCGTTCCGTCTTCCATAAATGGCATATCTTCGATGGGAAGAATACGCGAAATAACGCCCTTATTACCGTGACGACCAGCCATCTTATCGCCAATAATGATCTTGCGGCGCTGAGCAATATGCACCCGGACCGATTCATTAACGTCAGAGTTGCTATTCTCGCCCTTCTTGTGCGAGAACTCTTTGACGGCGATAACAATACCTGATTGACCGTGCGGCACACGCAGCGAGGTATCGCGAACTTCCTTGGCTTTCTCACCGAAGATTGCCCGCAGCAGGCGCTCTTCTGAGGTCAGCTCCGTTTCGCCCTTTGGCGTGATCTTACCGACGAGGATATCGCCTGCAGCAACTTCTGCACCGACGCGAATAATTCCGCGCTCATCCAAGTGAGCGAGCTGATCTGCGCCGACGTTAGGCAGTTCGCGTGTGATCTCTTCAGCACCGAGCTTCGTCTCGCGTGCGTCAACCTCATGTTCCTCAATGTGGATTGAGGTCAACAGATCTTCGGACTGGCAACGCTGGGAGACGACAATAGCGTCCTCGTAGTTATAGCCAGACCATGCCATGAACGCAACCAGGAGGTTCTGACCCAGGGCTAGTTCGCCACCTTCGGTTGCTGGACCATCGGCCAGCAGCGAGCCCTTCTCCACACGGTCGCCTTCTGAGACGACAACCTTCTGGTTGGTGCAGTTACCCGGATTGGAACGTTCAAACTTCTGCAGTACGTACAGGCGACGGTTTCCGTCATCTTCTTCAACCAAAATGGATTCTGCTTGAACTTCTGCAACGACGCCAGCTTCTTTTGCAACCAGCACATCGCCAGCATCAACAGCCGCACGAGTTTCAATACCCGTACCGACGAGCGGTGCTACTGGCTTAATAAGCGGCACTGCTTGACGCTGCATGTTTGCACCCATCAAGGCGCGGTTTGCATCATCGTGTTCCAGGAACGGAATTGCAGCCGTACCAACAGAAACCATCTGGCGGGCGGAGACGTCCATGTATCCCACTTCGTCAGCAGGAACAAGCGCTGGCTCGCCACCAGGTAGACGGACGAGAATTTCGTCTTCTACGAAGTATCCGTTCTCATCAAGCGGAGCGGAAGCCTGAGCCACGTTGTAGCGATCTTCGTCTGCAGCATCGAGGTAATCGATCTGATCCGTCACTCGACCGTTTTCTACGCGGCGATACGGCGTTTCGATAAAGCCGAAAGAATTAACTCGACCATAGGTTGCCAATGAACCGATCAGACCAATGTTCGGACCTTCCGGAGTCTCAATCGGGCACATACGACCATAGTGCGAGGGGTGAACGTCTCGCACTTCCAGCGATGCACGATCACGTGAAAGACCACCCGGACCAAGAGCCGAGAGGCGACGCTTGTGCGTCAAACCGGCTAGCGGATTGTTTTGGTCCATGAACTGGGAAAGCTGAGAAGTCCCGAAGAATTCCTTAATAGCTGCCACAATCGGGCGAATATTAATCAAGGAAGCCGGCGTAATGGCCTCAACCTCTTGGGTAGTCATTCGTTCGCGAACCATGCGGTCCAGACGAGATAGACCCGTGCGCACCTGGTTTTGGATCAGTTCACCAACTGCGCGAATACGACGATTACCGAAGTGGTCGATATCATCGGTTTCAACCGGAACGGACGTGCCGTCAACTGTGGTCACGACCTCTGCTTCACCGGCTTGCAGTGCCAGCAGGTAACGCAGCGTCGCGTTAATATCAGCTAGCGTCAACTGCCGTTCTGTTGCTTCTTCGGGCAGACCTAGCTTCTTGTTGACCTTGTATCGACCAACCTTTGCCAAATCGTAACGCTTGGGGTTCTTGTAGAAGTTGTAGAGCAGGGTACGACCAGCTTCTGCCGTCGGCGGTTCGCCTGGGCGCAGCTTACGGTACAGATCCTGCAGTGCCTCATCTTGGGTATGGACAGTATCTTTCTCCAGGGTGTTAAGCAGGAGCGGGTAATCTGCGAACTCCTCGCGGATTTCACTTTCCGTCATGCCCAGAGCCTTGAGGAACACCGTCACAGACTGCTTGCGCTTACGATCTACTCGAACACCGACGGATTCGCGGCGGTCGATCTCGAATTCCAGCCACGCACCACGCGAAGGAATAATCTTCGTTGAGTAGATCAGCTTATCCGATCCTTTATCGGCAGCACGCTCGTAATACACACCTGGTGAGCGCACGAGCTGAGAAACGACAACACGCTCAGTACCGTTAATAATGAACGTACCTTGCGGGGTCATTAACGGAAAATCGCCGATGAAAGTCGTCTGCTTCTTGATTTCGCCAGTTTCATAATTTTGGAACTCAGCGGTGACGTACAGATTTGCCGAATACGTCAGATCTTGATCTTTGCACTCAGCAATAGAGTACTTCGGCATTTCTAAACTGGGCTGATATAGCAATAAGCCCATCGTTTCTGCAGTATTTTCAATCGGAGAAATCTCGTCGAATACTTCTTCAAGACCAGATTTTTCACCAGGAGCAGCGTTCTGACGCCATTGCTCCGAACCGATAAGCCAGCCGTAAGAGGAGGTCTGCAAACCAAGCAGATCCGGAACGGGTAACGGCTCATTAATCGTGGCAAAAGACACTCGGTCTGACATCAACTTACCGTCAACCACGGTTGTGTTAAAGGTGCGCGAAGCAGCCAAAGGGTGATCCTTCCCTATGTTCTGATAGGCCGTGCGCGCACATCTCATCAGCACATTTTCTTATTTCTGGCTTATTTCCAAGCTGAAATAACCTTCAACAAGCAGAAAAAGGGTACGGCTGAGAAAAGCCCGCGCAAGTTTCAAATCTACTCGTTAAACATAGCAAAAGCTAGCCCCTACCCTGTGGGAGGGGTCACGACGCGTAAAGTTCACGCGATCCTCGAATCACTTCCGGGCTGTCGCAATGCCACCAAGGTTCCTCGATACACGTGAATATGTGAGAGCAATGCTCTTGGATACGACTTTGACATATCTGCCAGCTGATAGCAAGTAGGCACACCTGATTAGCGTGTATTGGGAAGCACCCACGACCAACCGCCAGATTGCTTACCGTATCTTCAACCATCCCCGAAATTCAGGGCGCACTGGCGCATGCACATCCACGGGATGAAAGATCACGCTGTGCGCATGACCCTAACTGGATCGCGCCTACTGGCGATAATTGCTGGACCGCAGGAGGCAATAGCTGCACATATTACCGTCAGGATTACTGTGGCCAGTGCAAAGTCAAGAGGCACACCCACTGCCCTTACGTGCAGGGTTATATATGTAATGACCGCTCCTGCTAATGCCCCTATGCAGGTTTGAACGCATGCCCGTCCCACAACAAGCACAATGAGGGTGGCACGAGAAATACCTAAGGTTCGCCGACGCCCGAGATCTTTGGCATTAATGAGCACATCGGCAAGAACAACAATAAATATGAAGATTGCGCCAGCGCCTTGAATTATAAGGAGTGAGGTCTTAGCAGAAGCCGCCACATTATCAAGAACAGCTAGATTATTTTCCGCTTGTGTTGAGGCTGATCGAATCGTGACCCCCTCACGAGATCCGATTGCAGATAATGCAGCTTGCTCCATAGCGGGAACGTGAGAAAGAGAATCAGCGACCAGGCGCAGCTGAGTAAAATCATTGTCATCAACGGCAGCCAGGACCATCGTCGATAAATCCGTAACCGGCGGATGAGCTACGAAAGTGCCAACAATTGCCCACTGGCGCCCTGCTGAATCCTCAACATAGCCGTATCCCCCACTTAGCCTCAAACGCTCTAAAGCTTCCGTGCCGACGATTGCCTCCCCTGCATGAGGCATACGCCCGGAGGACAATTCGATAACTGGCGCTCCAGAACTCCATAACTGCGCTAATGCAACCGGATCTGATCCTTGCCCAAGCGCACCATTACGCACATCTACAATAGACCCCAATGCGAGCATACTTTCCAGCGTGGAGATGCTCGAAACTATCTCAACTTCAGCCAAGGAATAATTGTCATTGCTGGGATTCATAACCTGCATCATCCGCGCTTCCGGCATTGCAAGCCGAGCTAGCAGCTCTTCTTCAGTACTGATATTTCGCCCGACGATCGCTACCGTAACGGCCCCCGTCAGTGCAGCAACCGCAGCAACCAAAACCGTCGATACCACCATCGCGCGCACCGATCTGAGGACCTCAGCACAAATCTCTCCGACTCTCACAGTTCCAGCACCTCGTGCGCTGCGTCGGCGACTTCCCCGTCATGAGTCACAATAATGACGGTTCGACCTGCCTGGCTTGCCTCTAATAAAGCCTCAATAACCACCCACGAATTTTTCGAATCGAGATTCCCGGTGGGTTCGTCAGCAAGAATAATGTGCGGATCATTCATCAGTGCCCGACATAGTGCTACCCGCTGCGCTTGCCCTCCAGAGATCTCCCCCGGACGATGATTACCCCGAGCCGTCACCCCAAAATCTCGAAGATATTGTTGTGCTTTTTCCTCAACTTCCGCCCGTTTATAACCAGCATAAAGAGCCGGTTCGATAACCGAATCAAGGATAGTCCTATGGGGATCCAGCGCAGCATCTTGGAAAACAAATCCGATCCGGTTAGAGCGAATCCGCGATCTCTGCCTATCCGGCAAACGCGATACCGGCTCCGCTCCGATTGTGACAACGCCGGATTCTGGGGTCAAAAGTAACCCCAAGATGTAGAGCAGAGTCGATTTTCCTTTTCCAGAATCTCCGACGATTGCCGTCATCTTCCCCGGTGAGAATTCATGACTAAAACCATCAAATAGTACGGGTTCCTTGGGTGCGTATCGGAAGCGCAACTCTTTTACCGCGATCGAATCGAACATCATGAGCCCTCATGCGACGAATTCTCGTCAGGAGAGGATGACTCCGCAGGCGAAGATGGCGTCGCTCCAGATACTTGGACGCGCTGCCCCTCGGCTACGCCCTCCACAACCGCCAGACCATTAGCGATGGTTACCACCTTAACGTCAGTTTCCACGAGGTTTTCTCCGTCAACGACGATAACGTGAGCTTTCCCTTGGGCATCGGTATGGATAGCTGCTAAGGGCACAATCAGACCTGCCGCTTTATTTGAGATGATGACGTCAGTAAACAGCGTAACGTTTTGCCCCGACGGAACAGCCGCACATTCTTGACCACACAATAAACCACCATCTGCAGCCGTCACCGGGATGGCAACATCTTGGGAGGCCCTCGCTTCCCCAGCCACGCCTTCCCAGGTTTTGTCACCAGCATGGACTCGAAGTATCGTCCCCGTAGGAATCAGTTTTGCTTGCGCCTCCGAGGTATGTATAACGAAACTTGGCGAGCCAGAGCTAACTGATAGGAGCTTCTCTCCTCCTTGCATGGAAGCGCCTACGTACAGCACATCAGATTTTGCTACGAGTGATTGACCATTTTCAGCAACGGCGACTAACTCACCAAAAGCCGCTTCTCCAGTCTGTGCCATACCAAGGCTCTTTTGCCAGCTTCGCAGTGCGGCCGCAGTCACCTGCGTAAACGAGGAACTCTCAGGATTAGTTCCATAACCAAGATCCGATAAGCATCGGTTGAGCGCTTGAACGTCGTCTCCAGTGCTACCAACCGTCAAAGCTCGCCAAAATGGCGTCTGGCTCACTACTGCCCGTACTGGTACATCATTAACTTTGTAGAGTATGCCACCTTGTGAAACCGCTGAAAGGTCGCCAATATGCGTGACCGTTCCCGCTATTTGATTGGCAACGAGTGGCACAGTATCGCGTTCCACACTCGTCATTACTGTGATGGTACGCCCCAGCTCCCCTTTCTTCACTTCAACGGTCGAGACTTCCGTTGAGAAACTCTCGCTTTGCGGCGGAACTAAGGTAGTATGCCCTGCCCAAAATGCCACGATAGCAACCAACAACACGCCAATGATAGCGAGACCCTTTTTACGCAAACTCATACCTACCTCACCCCATACATGAATTCATCGGGCGGATAGGCTGGGCAGTGCTCGTCAAGTTCCCACTGGTCAGATAGCGGGAAAGACATCGACGCCGTTGGAGGCCACCAGTCAACACGATCAGGGGTAAAGAATTTCTCGATAAAAAGCTCCTTGGTTGGCTGTTTAGCATTATCAACCGTATATCCAGCATCCGCCATACACGGAGTGTAATACTGCGTCCAATAGTCATAAACCAAAGCAAGCTGATCCTCATTCCAATCCGTCACAAAAGCCGGATCCGGAGGATACAAAGCTGTACATTCATACCATGCAAGATTCAACGCCTCCGTCTGACTATCAGGAACCCCCGGAGAATAGTGAATCCCTCCATTAGGGTCTGATTCAGCCGAAAATCCACGATCTACTAAGCATTGAGCTAAAGATGTGGAAGCCTCTTTTTTCGTCATAGGAAAACGAATAGGCTCAGCAACCTTTGGAGGATTATCCATATCTAACTGTCGAGCAAGTTCTGGCAGATAGGAGCTCAACCATGCACGCTTTCCTTCTTCTGACATCACCGGCAGGGAAACCTTCACAGTTGGCTTCCACTCATGGGGATTCCACTTAGAAAGATCAGCAGCTTTCTTACTAGAAGCCGAAGAAGGAACCTCAGACTCATTAGAACCACCGCCACACGCAACAAGACCAAAAAGCCCCACAACGCCAGCAAACAAAACAATCAGATTTCTCTTCACTGCTACATACCTCCATGCGTGGTTCTTACTATCTTTATTCTTAGCTATTTCTCCACCCTGTTCACAGGCGTACTCGATACCTCATGGGTGTAGATTTGATTTCTCCCTTATCTAAATGAAAGTCAACAAACAGAAAAGGTATATCGCAGCGCGAACGCTATCCAGCCCTTGGTAGAAACTCCTCTTCTTTCGATACAGCGTTACCTCACTCCATACATGAATTCATCCGGTGGATAAGGCGGGCAGTGCTCGACTAATTCCCATTGCTCATCCATCGGAAGAAGACCTGAAAAGTTAGAAGGCCACCAGTTAATACGATCAGGGGTAAAGAATTTCTCGATAAAAAGTTCCTTGGTTGGCTGATTGGAATTATCAACTGTATATCCAGCATCCGCCATACACGGAGTGTAATACTGCGTCCAATAGTCATAAACCAAAGCAAGCTGATCCTCATTCCAATCCGTCACAAAAGCCGGATCCGGAGGATACAAAGCATTACACTCGTACCGCGCGAGATTCAACGCCTCCGTCTGACTATCAGGAACCCCCGGAGAATAATACGTTCCTCCATCAGGACCGGCTTTCGCATTAAACCCATGATCAGTCAGACATGCCGCAATTTCTTCATGATATTCTTTTCTCGATGTCGCAAAACGTATCGGCTCAATTCCTTCAGGGGGATTCGAGATATTATCCGACCTCGCCAGATTTGCAAGATACGACCGTAGCCACTGCCTTTTCTCCGAATCCGACATCACCGGCAGGGAAACCTTCACAGTTGGCTTCCACTCATGGGGATTCCACTTAGAAAGATCAGCAGCTTTCTTACTAGAAGCCGAAGAAGGAACCTCAGACTCATTAGAACCACCGCCACACGCAACAAGACCAAAAAGCCCCACAACGCCAGCAAACACAGCAAGCAGAACCCTCTTCATCATTACAGAACCTTCCTAAGTGGTTTCCATTTTCTTTCCTAACCGATTAAAGCAGGAGCACACAGACCATGCGTGCCTTCCCATGACAGCCAATCCGAGTGAGCCCACCACGGCATGGATCCACCAGATTTAACAAACCCTTGTGCAATATATCGGTCATTATTATCAAAAACGGTTTTCCCAGCGACCTTTAGAGTCATCATTACCAACCGTTGCTGCGTTCCCTGCACACCATTAACAGCACCCGTTGAACCACATGATTGTGTCCCCTCCTTGGTTCCCGCACTTGCCAGAACAGCCGTAACACCAAGAACAGCACAAGCACTGAGTAAAATAATCGCTAACCTTTCATGAGAGACTCCTTTATCTCACATAGCTGATTAATTGTTCACTCAGAATACAGGCGTGGTACACATCACGCAATAGGAAATTGAAAAATCTATCTAATACACAGGATATTGCCGTACATAACAAAGAGCCCTAGGGAATTCTCCCTAGGACTCTCTGAGCTTATTATGCGGCTAAACCGCGATAATTACTTGAGCTCGACGGTCGCGCCAGCGCCTTCCAGCTGCTCCTTGGCCTTCTCAGCGGTTTCCTTGTTAACGCCTTCGAGAACCGGCTTGGGGGCTTCATCAACGAGAGCCTTGGCTTCCTTCAAACCGAGGGAGGTCAAAGCGCGAACTTCCTTGATGACGGCAATCTTGGTGGAGCCAGCCGAAGCGAGGATGACATCGAACTCATCCTTCTCTTCTTCAGCCGCAGCGGCTTCGCCACCGGCAGCAGCCGGAGCAGCAACCGCAACAGGAGCGGCAGCCTCAACGTCGAATTCTTCTTCAAACTTCTTCACGAAGTCGCTCAGCTCAACGAGGGTGAGCTCCTTGAACGCTTCGATAAGCTCTTCAGCAGTGAGCTTGGCCATGTCTGACCTTCCTTCCTTTTGCCTACCTGGCAGGCAATTACCTTAAAACCGAATTATTCAGTAGTTTTTCTTGCCACCACTTAGGCAGCGGTTTCCTGCTTCTCACGCAGGGCGTCAACGGTACGAACCGTCTTCAAGGCGGGTGCCTTAAAGACGAATGCAGCCTTGACCATCGTCGCCTTGAGGGCGCCGGCGGCCTTCGCAAGCAGAACTTCACGCGACTCAAGATCTGCGAGCTGGGAAACACCTGCGGCATCCAACCGCACGCCTTCCATTACACCAGACTTGATAACAAGCTTGTCATTTTCCTTGGCGAAGTTCTTGAATGCCTTAGCTGCGGAAGCGATGTCACCGGTGACGAATGCCAAAGCAGTTGGCCCCTTGAGGTCATCATCAATGCCCTCAATGCCAGCCTCTTTAGCTGCGATACGCGCCAGCGTGTTCTTGGTGACGTGATACCGAACGTCAGTTCCGAGCGAGCGACGCAGAGTCTTCATCTGCTTCACGCTCAAACCGCGGTATTCCGTCAGAAGAACAGCATCCGCTTCACGGAACAGATCCGTAAGCAGCGCGATCTCTGCCGACTTGTCGGTCCGTGCCATGGGACCTCCTTCCGATTAACTTGCCACAGGCTCAAGCAATAAAAAACCTCGCGCACACAGGCACGAGGGCAAAGCGTGAAGATTACACAGAGGCAATCAGCACTGCATATTTCATACCTGCGCGGGCTTCGATTACTCGAACTCAACTCCCAAAGGAGACCTGCGGTCTTGGGCAACAATCACCATATCTTGCTCTTGACCTAATTCTCAAGATAAAAACAGGAAGCGTGCGAGAGATAACAATTGGGGGATGCATAACTGCATCCCCCAATTGTTTCGATTAGTTCCCGCATACGCGGGTCATGCGACTATTCTTCCTCAGCGCGAGCCTTGGTGACATCAACTCGGATGCCCGGACCCATCGTGGTGGAAACCGTCGCCTTGCGCACATAACGCCCCTTTGCCGCAGCCGGCTTCAGGCGCAAAACCTCTTCATGAACCGCGATGTAATTATCCATCAACTGATCCACAGTAAACGAGGTATTGCCGACGATGAAAGCGAGATTTCCATGCTTATCGACACGGAATTCCACGCGGCCGCCCTTAATATCCGAAACAGCCTTCGCCACATCCATCGTCACGGTGCCCGTCTTCGGATTTGGCATCAAACCACGCGGACCAAGAACGCGACCCAAACGGCCAACCTTGCCCATCATATCCGGCGTAGCAACAGCGGCATCGAAATCCGTCCATCCGCCAGCGACCTTCTCAATGAGATCATCATCGCCGACTTCATCCGCTCCGGCTTCCAAGGCTTCCTGGGCACGCGGGCCAGCCGCGAAAACGATCACGCGAGCAGTCTTGCCCGTACCGTGCGGCAAATTGACCGTGCCACGCACCAACTGATCTGCCTTGCGCGGATCAACGCCCAGGCGATACATCACTTCGACGGTGGCATCGAAAGAGGTGATGGAGGTCTTCTTAGCGAGATCCATTGCCTCGCGCGGGGTGTACAGCTCACCTGGCTGAATCAGCTCGGCGGCTTTGCGATACTTCTTTGAGCGCTTTGCCATTCTGCTTTTCTCCTTTGGCAGTCGTGGGAAACGAGCCAGCTCTCGGCCCTACCACGGCGAGTTTCCTCGCTAATTAGATTTCGTCAGTGGTCACGCCCATCGAACGAGCCGTACCCGCAATAATGCGTGCAGCGTTGTCGATGTCGTTGGCGTTCAGATCGGGTTCTTTCGTCTTAGCAATCTCACGCAACTGATCGGCAGTCAGGTGAGCAACTTTCGTCGTATGCGGAACGCTAGAACCTTTCTTGATTCCCGCTGCCTTCTTAATGAGATCAGCAGCCGGCGGAGTCTTGGTGATGAAATCGAACGAGCGATCTTCATAAACCGTAATCTCAACCGGAATAATGTTTCCGCGCATGGATTCCGTTGCCGCGTTGTACGCCTTGCAGAAATCCATAATGTTCACACCATGCTGACCCAAAGCCGGGCCAATCGGTGGTGCAGGGGTTGCGCCTCCAGCATCGATCTGGAGCTTGATCAGCCCTGCAACCTTCTTCTTCGGTGGCATATTTGATCCTTCTTTATTTCTCGTACCCCATCATCATGGCAACAATGATGGGCGCCCTTCATGATTCATCCGTGGACGTCAACCGACGTTGACTGCGCGCGTTGGAGACGTGCGCGTTAATCCATCTTCTGAACCTGGTTGAAGGACAAATCGACCGGGGTTTCCTGGCCGACAAGCGTCATGAGCACGGTGAGCCGCTGGTTCACCGCATCAACCTGTGAAATTGTAGCTGGCATTCCTACCCACGGCTCGGTGGTAAGCGTCACCGTCTCGCCAATCTCGTATTCGGTAACCAGCTCAGGAGCACCTGATTGCACCGGCTTACCAGCTTTAATCGCGGCCGCCGCTGCCTCCTGCTCAACAACAGGGGTGAGCATCTGCACAATCTCTCGCTCGGTTAACGCTACCGGCGATCGACCGTTACCAACAAAACCCGTCACGCCATTGATATCCTGAACAACTCGCCAGGAATCATCCGTCAGTTCCATGCGCACCAAGGTGTATCCCGGCATACGAACGCGCGAGACGAGCTTATTCTTGCCCTTCTTAACCTCGATAGTTTCTTCCATTGGGACTTGAACTTCGAAGATGTAATCTTCCATGTTCATCGTCACACGCCGAAACTCAATATCCTGCTTCACACGATTCTCATACCCAGCGTAGGTATGCAGGACGTACCACTTACCCGGCAAGCCACGAATACGCTGGCGAACCGTCTCTTCCGTGACAACACCATCCTCGGGCGCGTCAGCAACCTGCTCAGGCTCAGCTTGCGGGCGCTCCGCTTCAGGTTCCGCGCGTTCAGCTTCGTCACCATCGAGAAGCTGAGCATCCTCGTGGAACTCATCGAGAGACATTTTCCCTACTTTCTTTGCGTGAGATCGGTTATGAGTTTGTGTGCTAGGAATTAGCTGAAAATCCAGAACATCGCCTGGTTGAACACCAAATCAATGACGTAAACGAAAGCCATCACCACGGCGACAAAGAATACGACGGTCAAGAAGAGCTGCCACAGTTCCGCGCGGGTGGGGCGCTGAACCTTCTTGAACTCGCCAAGCACTTGCTTGAAGAAGATGACAATGCGCTGCCACAGGCTCTTATCCTTGCTGGCCTTTACTTTCGGCGCACGCGCTTCAGATGCTGCTTGACTCACCAGATCATCCTTCCGATTCGTATGTAGAAAACGGCCCGAATCGGGCCGCCTTCATCGCAGGGCAGGAGGGACTCGAACCCACAACCGCCGGTTTTGGAGACCGGTGCGCTACCAATTGCGCCACTACCCTAGAGCAAACGCCACGCCTCTATTATGCCTGAGGGCAACGCGATATTGCCAATACCGCTCAGCAACTCGAATAAGTTTAGCGATATCGCAGCATGACTGCCACATCAGGGTGGGAAACATCATGTAATTCTGACCACTTAGCTGCGCATTTCTTTTCTTTTAGCTGCATACGAATATGTCCTAATCAACACCAATCATCCAAAAATACTTTCTAAACTCTCAGCTTCATGGGACGATGCAGATATGACCAATCAAACATCCACGCGCGTTTCTCAGCGCCTTGCCGCCTTGCAACCCTCTGCCACTCTTGCCGTTGATGCCAAAGCGAAGGCCCTAAAAGCCGCAGGCGAACCCGTCATCGGCTTCGGCGCAGGAGAGCCCGACTTCCCCACTCCAGCTCATATCGTCGATGCGGCCGTTGCCGCCGCCCGTGATCCCAAAAATCACAAGTACACTTTGGCGAAAGGGCTAGCCGAGCTGCGCCAAGCGATCTCCGATAAGACTTTTGCCGACGCTGGATACCGCGTTGATCCTGAAGATATCATCGTCACTAATGGTGGCAAACAAGCCGTATATCAGGCGTGCGTAGCCTTGATTGATCCGGACGATGAAGTCATTATCCCTGCCCCATACTGGACGACCTACCCTGAGGTTGTTCGCCTATGCGCAGGGACGCCCGTCGAAGTGTTCTCCGGGGCAGAACATGACTATAAAATCACGGTTGACCAGCTCGAAGCCGCCCGTACTCCGCGCACGAAAGCCCTCATTTTGTGCTCCCCTTCCAATCCCACCGGATCGGTTTACAGCGCCGAAGAAGTAACAGCCATCGGCAAATGGGCATTAGAAACCGGCGTATGGGTTATCACCGATGAGATCTATCAGCATCTTATTTACGACGGGGAAATGAGCTACCTCCTCGCCCGCGTTCCCGAGTTGCGAGATCAAACCATTGTGGTCAACGGTGTCGCTAAAACCTATGCAATGACTGGCTGGCGTGTGGGCTGGATGCATGGCCCCAGCGACGTAATGAAGAAAGTAGCAAACTTTGAATCGCATATTACGTCCAACGTTGCCAACGTCTCGCAACGTGCCGCTATTGCCGCGCTGACTGGGGATCAATCCGTCGTCGAAGAAATGAAAGTCGCTTTCGATCGGCGACGAAAAACCCTTGTTTCCATGTTGCGCGAGATTACCGGATTCACCGTTCCCACCCCGCGCGGGGCGTTCTACGTCTTTGCCCATGTTGGAGATCTCCTCGGGCGGGAAATCCGAGGGCGCCAGATCCAGACCTCAGCTGAACTTGCCGAACTCATCCTCGATGAGGCGCAAGTTGCCGTCGTGCCGGGAGAAGCATTCGGCGCACCAGAACATCTGCGTTTCTCCTACGCTCTCGGCGACGATGACCTCGTGACAGGAGCACAGCGCCTACAAGAGCTGTTCCGCACTGTTTAACAGCCCATTACTCATCTAGGTATCGCGTCACGGCATTGCTGTGGCGCGATACTTTTTCACGCGATCCGCTCATCATTACATTATTTCTTGACAAAGATCGCCGCTGGCATACTACTACCCTGCTACTCGACCGGCCCATCCCAGCCCAGGTTTCTCACCTGCCCTAGGCTAATGTGGCTCTTCTACGCCGATACATCTTCTAGTAACACAAAAACCGCACAATTAACGGCCTCATTACATTCACCGAGCATTATGGGGACAGGTACGCCACCCAGAATCCTCTTTGATCGCCGCTCATTCACAGTAGCGAATCCACTTTTCTGCAATATCGAGGCATTGGCGCATCTGTGAGCGCCATGCGCTGCCCGCTCGTTCTCGACTCGACGCAGCCAGCGATAGCACGACCCCAGCACACGACGCTGCCAGAATTTCCGTTCCAACGTGCTGCCCGGCCAGCACAAAAAGCTCCTGGCAAAGTTTCCTAGTATGGCTATATTGCGGATTGAGCATTGGCAAGACGGATAGATGCCCCAACAAGCAGGCCCAATCGTCTACCCGATACCCAGGACCGCACATATCCAGATCCACCAGCCCAGCTACTTGCCAACTCAATGGGTCAAGAAAAATATTGGCCTCATAAAAATCACCGTGCGTAGGGCAGAGCATAGCTGGATCAAGATGCTGACGAATACGGCGAATATATTGCACTATCGACCGGCAGCGCGCACTCTCGTGCGGGAGAGCATGCAGACATAGGCGGGCATAATGCCCGCAGCGCGCACTCCAGGACGCGCGCTGCGGAAACGACATCAACTCCTGCGGCAACCCATCTAAAGTCAGATTTAGAGCAGAAAACAGCTCTTCGGCTAGCTTTTTGCTCTCATTTACCCCAATCTTGGTGTAGCGCTTATGCAGGACCTGACCAGCCACTTCTTTCGCAACAATCAATCCTGCCGGATCGACATGCACGATCTGCGGGCACCCGACCCCACCCTGTGCAATAATCCGAGTTCGCTCCACTACCTCGTCGGTTTCCTCAGGACGTATAACTTTAATGAAGAACGAATTACCTGAATGTGCCCCACCGTGCGACCCACCATTTTTTCCTATCACCCCGAGGCGATTACTGCGCGCAGGCTCACGACCCTCACACCGCAATACGGCGCGGCACATCGGACGATAGCTCAACAGCTCGCTGTACGTCGGTGCGCCCAATAATGCCGAAAGCCACTGCGGATCACATGCCCGCGCTAAGGCAGGAAGTAACGGATCATCTGGGAATACCCACACATAGAATCTGTGTTTCCCGCTGACTATCCGCACCGTTCGCTGCGCCAAAGATCCCGTTGCTATCTCAGCTAGCTCGCCATCCAGACGAGAGCAGCCAGCACCCCCGGGAACACGCGGAAAAAACTCACCGGAAGAAACCACCACATACACATCGTCACGCTGACGATACTCCGCTGGCGTTCCCCGATAGCGCAACTCATCCCACACCACGTTATAGCCCACGCTCACCCCCGCTCCAGGGTGATGGTGAATCGTGTGGACCTGCCAAGATCGGATAATGGCACGCTCAGCAAACGCACAGGCCAGCATGTGACCAGCGGCGCTGCTCGTCAGCAACGCCATCTGCTCATGGGCTACCCTCAGAGCACGCTCCCACTGTAAACGCCGCTCTTCGCGCTCTCCTGCGTTGCTCATCATCCCGTTACAAAACACCTTCCATGACATCCTGCTAGCGCTCGTTCTTACTGGTAGCTCACAGCGTGTATAACTCGTCATTTTCATAACTCAACTTCCAACAGTATGCACGCTCTAACCTACATACGCCTATCAGTCCCCGCACTATAACGAGATATACGCATGAGCCCTCCCTGTACTGACACAAACAGCGTCAACTTATTGGCTCACCACGGCATTATCCGCCAGCTTGCACCGCACAATAACGTCGTAGTCATTATTTCTTCTAACACGCCTCCTATATATGAGGGGGGGGCAGTACCGACGGAGGGATAACACAATGAATACCGGCAGTACCCCAATCCTCTCAAGGCTCATCGACACTATCTCACTCACTATGAGCTGGCCTCTGCTTCATTTCTCTTTTTTTCCCCCCCCAGGAAATCAGAGCACTCTAGCCGATCTTGTGGCGTTGTGAACATGCTTTAGTTACCTCACGGGTTAACCGAAGCAGATCGGTGCGAAACTTCTCTGTCCTCCCCGCTGTTATCCCTGCGGGGAGCTGTTCTGCTTGTTCGGGAGAAAGAACGGGATTAGTGAAGAAAGAACCAAGAGAATAGGTATCACGATCAGAATCATCAAGAACCATCCCCTTACTCCGACGCAACTCCAAAACCGCAGCACGCACCTCAG
>NZ_JBKIWR010000026.1:0-16327 GCF_046599595.1 Trueperella sp. LYQ143
CGGACTCCTCCACCGCCTTTTTTCCCGGGCGGGGAAGCCCCCTCCATGTTGGCCAGCACGGAACGTGCTGGCCACAGTGCGATAACTAATAGCGTCAGTATGCGATGACAGATTCAATCGGAACATCGCAGTGCTGTGCAAGATAATCGCGCCCACCGAGTTCCGTCAGCTCCAGTAACACACACAAGCCTGCCGGAATTCCGCCAGCTTGAGTGATGAGATCAAAAGCTGCTCCTGCCGTCCCGCCCGTGGCCAAGACGTCATCAATAACGAGCACCCGCATACCGTCTTCGAGGGTAAAGGGCTGAAGCTCCATACGGGCTGATCCGTACTCCAGTTCGTAGTTAATTCCCACGACTGGACCAGGCAGACGACCTGCCTTACGCACGGTAATCATGCCGATTCCCAAAGCATGTGCCAGCGGCGCGCCCAGAATAAATCCGCGCGATTCCAAACCAGCAATCGCGTCGCACTTACCGCGATAACGTTCCGCCAGGATCTCGACCAACGCGGCGAATGCCTTGCCGTCAGCAATCAGCGGCGTGATATCCCGAAACAGCACCCCACGAGCCGGAAAATCCTCTACTTCCCGCACATGAGACTTAACAAGTTCAACCGTATCTTGGGGAAAGATGGCTTCAGTGCTCATCGCTTATTCCTCTTCTTCTTTCGACGTTTCGGCTGTGCCGCCTGACCTTGATGCCCGCCGGAGACACGCACAGTGGCGATTTTACCGGAAGTCTCCTCCGCTTTCGTGCTTGTCTCGGAGCTCGACAGCTGTTGGCGAATCTCCAGCACTTCGGCGCGGTGCTGCTTGATCTTCGGATTGCGTTCGGCTAGTGCAACTGCCAGCGGAGCCGCCACGAAAATGGAGGAAATAGCCGAGAGCAACATACCCACAAACATGACCAGACCCAGGTCGCGCAGCGTCTGCGCACCCAACAGCCACACTCCGATAATCAGCACCGCCATAACCGGCAATAGACCAGTAATGGAGGTATTCAGAGAACGAATCAAGGTCTGGTTAATAGCCAGATTTGCCTTTTCGCCATACGTCATCTCGCGCTGCTGGGTCAAGCTCGCCGTATTCTCACGCACTTTATCGAAAACAACGACCGTATCGTACAGCGAATAGCCCATGATCGTCAGCAGACCAATCACCGTTGCCGGAGCGATCTCCATTCCGAGAATCCAATACACTCCCAAAGTGACGATAAAATCGTGCAGCAAAGCGCCAATCGCACCAATTGCAATCGTCCATGAGCGGAAGTAGATCATCAGGACCACTGAGATGAGGACCATGAAGATAATCATGGCTCGCACAGCCTGGGACATGATGTCCTGACCCCAGGACGGACCGATATACGTCGAAGTGACTTCCGTATCCGGCACCTGATAGGCCTGCGCTAATCCGGCTTTCACCTCTTGGGTCTTTTGATCATCAAGCTGTTCCGTTTGCACCCGAACACCCGTCGTTCCGACGGTGGAGACGCGCGGCACTGCATCGGTTGACTTCGCAACCACATCGTATGCCGGCTTATGATCGGTGATCTGCGTTCCAGAAACCGTAAACTGCGATCCTCCTCGGAACTCGATACCGAGATTCGGCTCGCGAACGACGAACGAAAGCAAGGAGATTGCTACCAGCAAGAAAGCAACCGCAAACCAGATCTTCCGCTTGCCAATAATGTCATAGGACTTGCGCCCGGAATATAGGTCATTACCAATGGAGTACACCGACATTAGTTATCAGCTCCTTCCGTGCGCGCATTCTTTGCTGCTCGGCGCAGACGTGCCCGACGCTGAGCTAAACTCTCCCCCGGACGAATGTCCTCGTCCGTTTCATTATCCGATTGTGAATCTATATGCTCAGTTTCCTCAGCACTGATTCTCTCTGCTAATTCATCGGAATCCGACGCAGTACGTACCGCAGTATCGACCTTCTCTGCTGAGGCATTTGCTGCGTTTTCGCTATCCGCACCAGCAGCAACCCGTGCTTTGGCACGCCGAGAGCGACGAGACGAGGATTCCTCACGCGATTCACCAGAAGAACTTAATCGGTAGCCACGACCACGGTAGATCGGAGTCGATTCAAGCGCCTTAGCGTCCATACCGGATCCGCGCTTGCCCTGACCAAAGTATTGAGTCTTAGCCAAGAACGTCATAACCGGATAGGTGAACATCATGACGACAACCAGATCCAAGACCGTTGTAATACCCAGCGTGAAAGCGAAACCGCGCACCGAGCCAACCGTCAGCAAATACAGGACCGCTGAGGCTACAAGATTGACGAAATCCGAAATGATAATCGTGCGCTTGGCCCGATCCCAGCCATGTTGAATAGCCGACGGAATGGAGCGGCGATCACGAATCTCATCACGGATACGCTCAAAGTAGACGATAAAGGAATCTGCTGTGACGCCGATCGAGATAATAATGCCCAGGACGCCTGCCATCGACAAACGGTATCCCATCTGCCAGGAAAGCAAACACAGCACCAGATACGACAGACCTGTGGAAAGCAAAATAGATCCGATAGCGACCACACCGAGAGCATGGTACTGCCAAATCATGTAAACAATAATGAGTGCCAGACCGACCAAACCAGCAATCAAACCAGAGTTCAATTGTTCTGAACCAAGGGTTGCCGAAATCTGTTCTTCTGACTGAACCTCAAAGTTCAACGGCAAGGAACCAAACTTGAGCTGGTTAGCCAGATTTGCGGCCTGTTCAGCAGTGAAAGATCCGGTGATCTGCGCGTTGCCGCCAGCAATCGTTGAGGAAACCCGAGCATAAGAGATCACTCGTCCATCAAGCACCATTGCGAAGGAGTTCTGCGGCTGCGTCAGCTTCGACAGGCGGGTCGTCACGTCGGAGAAAATCTTAGCGCCCTCATCATCGAAGGATAGATGCACTGCCCAGCCTCCGGTAGCCACACCTTGCTGGTTAACATCCGGCGCTGAGGTCGCCTGCGTCAAATTCGATCCCTGCAATTCTGCGGGACCCAAAATGAACTTCATATTGTTGTCGATGTTGCACCCGACGAAAGGCTGATCGGCAACGTCAAGTTCCGCGGTAGAACGCGCAGTGGGAACCGTACAATCCAGCTTATACGCCTGATAGAGGCTCTCCTCGGTCACCCAGTTCATATCGGAGGCATTTGCCGGAGTCTGAGCAGGCTTCTTATCAATCTGCCCATTACCGTTGGTATCCGCAAGCTGGCGAATGAGCTGATCTAGTTGCTCTGGGGTTACCGTCGCCGGATTAACTCCTGCGGCTTTCTCCCCGAGCTGTTTGACCGCTGCTTCCGCAGATAACGGGTGCGGATCCATGAGAGTCAGCACAGCGCGCATCCGCAATACGGCAGATGTGCGCACCAGGTCAAGAGTTTCTTGGGAAGGATGCCCCGGCAAGGAGACGATAATGTTCGAGCCGCCCTGCGCGGTAATCTCGGCTTCCGCGACACCCGTTGCATCGACTCGCTGCCGAATGACGTTGATCGCTTCGCGAATATCCTGATTCGTCACCTCTGATCCGTCAGTTGTTATCGGAGTCAAGATGATCTGTGTTCCGCCTTCCAGGTCCAATGCCAGATCCGGGGCGAAACGCGAAGTGTGCGTGGTTACTGTGCCGACAACCAAGGATGCGCCAAGCGCAATCATCAGCACAATAAGAACCACGAGCCGGCGCATAGGCTTAGGCTCACTCTGTGTTTCGTGTGAATGGGACAATACTTATTCCTTATGCCATGTCGATCGATTGCCGATTAGCGCGTGTTATTTCCAAGAGGACGTGCCATTATCATCGGAAAACGGCGAGACATTTGTTATACGACCAGAACCATGTTCCTGGGTGCTATCAGATCCGCTGTGCGTCGACGGGGCAGCAAGATCGCCTGGTTGATCCGTGCCTGCAGTATCAGATCCATTGCGAATATCGTCACGATCGGCCGCTTCTCCCTCATTGTCAGAGAAATCCACATCCGCGACAACATCAGTATCTTCGTCGGCTACCAGCAGTTCATCCATCGTTGTTTGCGCAAGCGGGATATCCATTTGGGCCATGATAGCTGTCTTTAACCAGACAGTCTCATCACCTGATGGCGATTCCAACGTCACCGCATCACCGTCAATATCAACAATGCGCCCAAAAAATCCGGACTGGGTTACCACGTTATTGCCAATTACGAGAGCCTCACTCCGACGTTCCATCTGCTGCCGTTGTGCTTTGCGCACATTGCGCGACATGATGAAGAAAAGCACAATCATCATCGCAAGAATAATGAACATCTCAGGCACGATTAACACTCCTTGAGTTGAGGTTCGTAAATTCAGGTGTGAGCGCCGGCGCGTTCAACCCGTTAGATTCTACTCACTTTTTCGCGTATCGGAAAGAAAAGCACCGTGGAGCCAGTCACCTGCACTCTGGAGCACATCCCCTTGTATTTCGCATAACCCATGCCCGTCGGCACAAAAGCCGCAAAATCCACTCAGCAGACCACATATTTTCTCGCCGACAACCGCGATAGAAAAGCGCGCAACCTCGCAGCTGCTGATAGATTCCCCAGCAAATCTCAGTTATATTATTCGCGGCTAGCTGCCTGCCATATCAGCATCGCGATCTAGAACAGCGCATGACCTTCCGGAGGCGTCAATCCTAAATGGCGCCACGCAAGATTCGTCGCCACTCGGCCACGCGGAGATCGCACAATGAAACCCTCTCTGACCAGATAGGGTTCAGCAACGGTTTCTACCGTCTCAGCCTCTTCCCCTACCGAAACCGCCAGCGTTGTTAACCCCACCGGACCACCGTGAAAACGCCGACACAACGCTTCTAATACGGCCCGATCCAGCCGATCCAGACCCCGACTATCAACCTCAAAGACGTCAAGTGCCGCGCGGGCTGCAGCGAGATCCAACACCCCAGTTCCACGCACCTGCGCCCAATCTTGGACGCGGCGAAGCAAACGATTAGCGATTCGCGGGGTCCCGCGAGAACGGGAAGCAATTTCTATTGCCGCATCTGGATCAAGCTCCGCACTGAGTTTAATGGCATTGCGAGAGATGATGGTCGCTAAATCCGTCACGGAATAGAAATCCAAATGCGCGGTAAAGCCAAAGCGATCGCGCAGTGGAGCTGGGAGTAAACCAGCTCGGGTCGTCGCCCCAACCACGGTAAACGGAGGCAAAGGCAAGGGAATAGAGGTAGCCCCCGGGCCTTTACCAACCATCACATCAACTCGAAAATCCTCCATCGCCAGATAGAGCATCTCCTCGGCAGTGCGAGCAAGACGGTGAATTTCGTCGATAAAAAGGACATCGCCTTGCTGCAAAGACGATAGTACTGCCGCCAAATCACCCGCATGTTGAATTGCTGGACCCGAGGTTAACCGCAATGCTCCATTAACCTCGGCCGCGATAATCATGGCTAAAGTCGTCTTTCCTAACCCTGGCGGACCAGCAAGGAGCACATGATCAGCCGTTTTATCACGTTGAACTGCCGCAGCAAGAACTAACGAGAGCTGATCGCGAACTACCTCTTGACCAACAAATTCACTGAGCTGTTTTGGCCGTAACGCCGCCTCTTGGATGCGTTCGATATCGCCTGCATCGGCATCGGTAAATTCGCTCACCTATTCCTCCGCGTTCCAAGAACCTGTAATGCCGCGCGTAACATTTGCGGGGCGCTGGCGTTCGGTTGCTCCCCACGCGCCACCTCTACTGCTGCTACTGCGTCACGCTCATTCCATCCCATGCCAACTAATGCCTGCACAATATCGTCTGCCCCCGGCGCGATAGAAGCCGCGCTATCAGAACGTGGAGCGCCCAGTTTTCCACGTAATTCCAGGACCATTCGTTGTGCTGATTTCTTCCCTACGCCAGGGATACGAGTGAGAGTTGCCTCATCACCGCGCTCAATTGCACCGCGCAGCTCCTCTAACTCCAACGCGGCAAGAATTTGCAGAGCAGAACGCGGCCCAATACCAGATACCGAACGTAAAATATCGAAAGCCGTTCGCGATTCCATATCCGCAAAGCCAAAGAGCGTGATGTCATTCTCTCGGGAAATCACCATCGAGGTGTACACCAAAGATTCCTCACCGACGCGCAAAGCTGCCAGCGTGGCCGGAGTAGCAAGAAACATCATGCCCACCCCACCGGCTTCAATAACGGCGTGGGTCGTCGTCACCAAGAGGACCGGGCCGCGTAGTGAAGCAATCATAGGACTCCCTTTCGAACATCTGTTTGAATTCTAGCTAGTGATGTTCGCAAAGCACAATACGACAAGCCATCACTAACAATTGAGATATTCCTCAAGACCATGATCGCCCGCCTGCGCACGTACCTTATCTGCCAGTTTTCCGATGCCCCTCAGCAGGTTTCTTCGGCTCGACAGCCCCATGACGACGCGACATGCGTTCAGCTCGCGCCCACATCTTCTGAGCCGGAGTTAAATCGCTGCCTTCAGAACGCGGCAACATCCCTGCTCCGCCATGTTGGGAACGATCCGTACTTTCCAAATGGTCAGCTCCCCCACGCCACGCATGGCAAATAGCGATTGCCAAAGCATCTGCTGCATCCTTTGGACGCGGCGGCTTATCTAGACCAAGGACTCGCTGAACCATGTGCTGCACTTGTGCTTTTTCCGCTCGCCCGCTCCCCGTCACAGCGGCTTTTACTTCCGAAGGGGTATGCATCCCTAATGGCAAACCAGCTCGCGCGGCAGCTAACATGACGATGCCTGCTACTTGGGCGGTACCCGTCACCGAGCGCACATTTTCCTGGGCAAAGACCCGCTCTACCGCAATAACATCCGGCTTGTGAGACGCAATGGCTGCCTCAATAGCCTCCGAAATCATCAATAGACGCTGATGTGGCGCGAGTTCTGGTTGACTGCGCGCCACATCGACACTCACCATGGTGACTCGACGCCCGCCGCTAGCATCCACGACACCGATACCGCAGCGGGTCAGCCCTGGGTCAACCCCCATGATGCGCATTTAGTTATCCTCTAACTAGTTATCCTCTGACTCCAATGCCTCCATCACATCGGCAGGAATATCGACATTAGAGTACACATTTTGGATGTCATCAATATCTTCTAATGCGTCAAGCAGCTTGAGAACTTTGCGTGCCGTTTCCAGATCCGCCGTCACTTTAACAGAGGGAACGAATTGGACTTCTGCGGAATTGTAATCAACTCCGGCATCTTGGAGTGCCGTCCGTACGCCAACAACGTCATTCGGCTCAGAAATAATCTCGAAGACCTCGCCTTCGTTGCTGATCTCTTCTGCTCCCGCATCCAAAACCGCCATCAGGAGATCGTCTTCATCGTTACCTTCGGCGCTAACTTCAACTACTCCCTTACGGGTAAACATGTAGGACACGGAACCAGGATCAGCCAGCGTCCCCCCATTGCGGGTCAATCCAACGCGCACATCCGACGCGGCGCGGTTGCGATTATCTGTCAGACATTCGAGCAGAATGGCAACACCGCCAGGGCCATACCCTTCATACATAATCGACTCGTAGTTGACGACCTCGCCACCTTCACCCGAACCACGCTTAACTGCGCGCTGGATATTTTCATTGGGCACAGAATTCTTCTTAGCCTTCTGAATAGCGTCAAACAACGTCGGATTACCAGCCGGATCACCGCCACCTGTACGCGCTGCGACTTCAATATTCTTAATCAAACGAGCGAACAGCTTGCCGCGTTTGGCATCGATCGCTGCCTTCTTGTGCTTCGTCGTTGCCCATTTAGAATGTCCTGACACGAAAACTCCCTTCGTTTCTACTGGAGTATTGTACAAGTTTTATGTCGTTGCCCTGGTACTACTTCCTTCTGTGGCGTAGCGCAAAATTCCATCCCAACCGGCAGACCAGTGACGAGCCATATCCGCTAATCCCACTGGATATACTAGCGTTCCTTGCCGTGCGATGACCGCCAGTTCTGCCACATCCCACCAGCGAAAATCATCGAGAACCTCTTGCTCTAGTGCAGTCCAATTCACATTTGCCCGCTCATCAATGATGCGTTGCTCGGCGGCGGTGATATGGCAGATGAAAAATAATTCATCTTGTTTACGGGTTATTCGTGTAAATTCGAATGTGGAACGTCGATCCAGCACCGGGCCGACAAGCCGCTGAGGATCAAGGACTAATCCGGTTTCTTCCGCCAGTTCACGGCACGCTGCACTGCGATGATCTTCCTGATCGAGTAATCCGCCTCCGGGGGTGAACCACCAGCGGTGCTCCACGTCGTCACCGTCATGCCCCAATATGAGAAAGATCTGCCCTTCGGGGTTAAAAAGCACACATCGTGCCGCCTGGCGATGCGGAAAACCGTCTGTATCCAACGGCCATTCTTCCTCATAATCATCAGCAGGTGCAGCAACTGCGGGAGGATTGTGCGGCAATGAGCCTGAGGGCGCATGATTGAGCTGGATGCCGGAATCCGGGCTCTCATTCGTCATCGAGATTCACCGTCCGAGGTTCTGGCGCATTGCCGGCAAGGCGCAATACCCGAACCAATTTTGATTTGCGCACCCGTCGGGCTTGCGCCACGTGATTATTGTGGAATCGGCGCGTCATTTGGACTGCCACCCGACGTTGATTCAGCTCAGTAATCGCTGGATCATCTCGCTCGTTATCGGCCAATTCGTCAACGGTATAACGCAGTGCCCGACTCAGCTCAGATTCTAAAACTAAACGATCTGGCATATCTGCCGATTGCGTGGGCGGTGCATAGGTGTTACTCGATATGCCGTTCACCGACGAGGATTCGCAATACCGTCCATCTAATACCGAAACCGACGAATCCGACGCCGGGTTTCGTCGGCCACGCCGCTTCCCATAGCCATCCCTATTCGGAGCCAGTGACGACACAGTATCTACCGGGCGTACCGCCAGCGCTTCCAACCCGTCGTCAACTATCGGATAGCCAGCCGCCAACAAGGCATTATTCGCCACGTCAGCTAACAACACAGAGCTAGCCATATCCAGTTGCCCCGAGGTCGCCACCCGCACCGCCGCCTGCGCACGGTCCACTAACGCCCGCTCCAAAGACACCCGCGATTTCGTCACATTCTTGTGAATAATATCGAGCGATCGGGCCCGCAAGGTTGCAACCAGCACAATAATGATGAGCGCTATCCCCAGGAGGATTACCGGCACATACCACCAGCTCATTCGTCAATCACCTGCACTTTATCCATCCGAATCGCGGTTTCATAGACGGAGAAGATGTGAGAGGCAACCGTCCCCCAATCGTAGCGCCAGGCAGCTTGCGCGGCTCGACGCGCGACCTCGTTACGCCGTTGCACATCCGCTAGCGACTCGCATACCACCCGAGCCAGATCATCGGAATTGTCATTGGCAAAATGTGCCCCGAATTCACCGTCATTTAACACGGCTCGGAACGCCGGAATATCCGAAGCAATCACAAATGCTCCGGCACTCATCGCCTCAACGAGGATAATGCCGAAAGATTCCCCGCCGGTATTCGGCGCTAAATAGGCATCGACAGAACCGAGCAGCAATGCCTTATCCGCATCCGATACCGGCCCCAGGAAAGTCACCGCCTGTGCATGTGGACCAAACATCTCCCGCGCGGCTTCTTCATCCCCTTTACCGGCAACAAAAAGCCGCACCCCAGGAAAACGCTGACGAATCTGAGCGAAAGCGCCAGCCACAACCGGCAAGCCTTTCCGCGGTTCATCTAAGCGCCCTAAAAAGGCCAAAGTAGGATGTTCTGCGCTGCCGGTAAAACGGTCGTCACGATGGTCAATCGCAAGATCTGCGACAAAAACCCCGTTAGGGATCACCCATGCGTCCCCACCTAAATGCTGTACGGCGGTGCGTCGGGCTTCTTCAGATACTGCAATACGGGCTTGGATCTTATCGAGAATAGGAACGACGAACGGCGAGGCGATGGAGAGCATCCGAGAACGGTCCATTGCCGTGTGAAAGGTAGAAACAACCGGGCAATCAGCGCTCATCAACGCCAGCATCGATACTGACGGGGAGAACGGTTCGTGCACATGCAAGACGTCGAAGTCGTATTCGCGCAGCCATCGCCGCACTGAACGATTGACTTTCGGACCGAAAGCCAGCCGGGCCACCGAGCCGTTATATCGGATTGGTAGTGCCGCCCCGACAGGGTAAACAAAGGACTCCTCTGGCTGGTTTTCGGCTGGCGCGATAACTGATACGTCATGACCGCGGGCTATGAGTTCTTTCGCAAGATCGCGACAGTGATACTGAACGCCACCGGCAACATCCCAGGAATATCCGCAGGCGATTCCGATTTTCATGCTAGCTCCTTGCGAGATGTCATCCGAGCTCGTGCTAAGCGCTGCGGATCGAGGTCATCAACAAACACCTTTTGAAGCATATGCCAATCTGTTACATACGCAATAAGTAGCGGGGTGATCTGATCCATCCATTCTTGATTCATCCGAATCAGATCCGCTTCACGTTCCTGCTCACTGGCCTGCGGGCCAACACCCGGATAAATTGGTTCACCGATGATGGCACAGCCACCATAGTGCCCGCCGGCCTGAGCCACCCGCGAACGATCAGCACGGAAGTCTTCATTCACAATAGTAACTGGGAACATTGGCTGACCGCTGCGTTGCGCCAGCAGTGCGGCTCCCACGGCAATGCGCGCCTGATGCCCGCATATATTCACCTCTACACCGCTGGCTGATAAATCGCGATCACATAGTAAAGGTACGAAGGCTGTTCCGGCTGCCATATCCGATAGCAAGCCTCGCATAGCCCCACCCCCAGTAGGGTAAATCGTCATTCCTAAGGAGCGACGAAAATCCAAAAACATCCGCGCTAACTCTGCCACTGGAAGTTTTTCCGCAATGGAATGTACTGGTGCAAGATTGCGGTTCGCCCACGCTCCCGCTAAATCCCAATTTCCCAGGTGAAGTAGGGCTGCCGAGCAGGAACGTCCGGTTTCCAAATGAGCAATAAGTTTCGTGGCGTCTACCGCACGGAACCGCGCATCAATTTGCTCCGGGCGCAAATATGGCAAGGCAAAGACCTCGTAGTAATAGTCCAGGTATGAGCGCATGGCACGTGCCGAACGGACGTGCTCTGCCCACACTGATCCTAGCGGGACAATTCGTTGCAAATTAGCCCGCAGTTGACGCGCCCCTCGGATATGTGAAAATCCGAGCACTCGCCCGATCCCACGAAACACACCTCGGGCTATCGGCTCAGGAGTGACTTTAACGAACCGATCCGCGACTCGAAAGAGACGCACAATCACGCGTCGCCAGCTTCCTTCATCTGCCGATAGACGTATGCCATCCGCTGAATCACTGTAATGAGGGCGAATACTCCCAACAGCCACAATCCGACAGCCATCACAATATGTGGCAGCCCTACCCCAACGAGAACGACGATAACTAAGGCAGCAATGAGCCTATCTGCTCGTTCCGCTAAACCGACCGACGCGGAGTATCCCACTCCTTCTGCTCGCGCCCGAGCATAAGGCACTACCGATCCGGCAACCAGCGAAAGCAATGCGCCCGAAATAACCGCTGCTCGGACAGTATGATCGGCGTGGAAATATCCCCACATAGCTAAGGCCGCAAAGATTGCGCCATCTGAGATACGATCCATCGTCGAATCCAGGAAAGCGCCCCACTTCGACGACGTATTCGTCATCCGTGCCATTTGCCCGTCAAGGTTATCGAAGATGACGAGAATCGTCGTGATGATCGCTCCTGGAATCAGCCATCCCAGAGGAAAACACACCAAGGCCGCAATGGCCGAGGCCAGCCCGCCAACAACCGTCATCACGTTGGCGCTGACCCCCATCCGCACGAAAAACCGAGCGAATGGCCCGAATAGGATCTGAGCGAGCGGGCGTCCACTTCGCGATAGCATATCCCCTCCGTCTTGTGATTGGCGTGCGTTAGCTAGGATCTAATGTCGATCTACTGGTTGGCATGCGTTTCGATAGCCGTGACGATCCGCTCAATAGCTTCGTCAACTGGTACGCCGTTATCTTGCGAACCATCACGCATTCGGAAGCTCACTGCCCCGGCTGCTTCATCTTCCCCGCCAGCAATCAGCGTGAAAGGAATCTTTTCTTTCGACGCATTGCGAATCTTCTTCGGGAAGCGATCGTCGCTATCATCGACTTCAACGCGAACACCGCGTTCTCGTAGCCGCTGGGCGATCTGTTCAAGGTAGTCAACAAAAACGTCTGCCACCGGAATACAACGGACCTGCACAGGCGCCAGCCAGGCTGGGAAAGCACCTGCATAATGCTCGGTCATCACACCAAAGAACCGCTCAATCGAGCCAAACAGTGCCCGATGAATCATCACTGGGCGCTGCCGCGTTCCATCTGCTGCGGTATATTCCAGTTCGAAGCGCTCAGGCAAGTTGAAATCGAGTTGGATGGTGGACATCTGCCAGGTGCGCCCGAGGGCGTCGCGTGCCTGAACTGAAACTTTCGGACCATAGAAAGCCGCTCCCTCTGGATCGGGAACGAGCTCTAAGCCGGATTCGCGGCATACTTCATCGAGGATCCGCGTTGCTTCTTCCCAGGTGGCGTCATCCCCGACGTATTTCTTCGGATCTTTCGTTGACAGCTCCAGGTAAAAGTCATCTAACCCATAATCCGACAACAGGGATAGCACGAAGCCCAGCAAGCTGCGCAGTTCGTCTTTCATTTGCTCTCGGGTGCAATAAATATGGGCATCATCTTGGGTGAACCCACGGGTGCGCGTCAGACCGTGCACCACACCTGATTTTTCGTTGCGGTAACAGGTACCAAACTCGAACAGTCGCAGCGGCAACTCTCGATAGGAGCGCCCGCGCGAGCGGAAGATGAGATTGTGCATCGGGCAGTTCATCGGTTTGAGGTAATAATCCTGACCTTGTTTGGTGATATTGCCGTGCTCGTCTCGTTCCTCATCCATCTGCATGGGCGGGTACATGCCGTCAGCATAGAAATCCAGATGCCCGGAGATCTCGTACAAGTGCGCCTTGGTAATGTGCGGGGTGTAGACGAAAGAGTATCCACTAGCCAGATGGCGTTCCCGTGAATAGTTCTCCATCAACATACGAATTAAACCGCCGCGCGGATGGAAGATATTAAGGCCGGAACCGATCTCGTCTGGGAAGGAGAATAGATCCAGCTCTGCTCCCAGCCTGCGATGATCTCGCCGCTGCGCTTCAGCAATGCGCTCCTGATAGGCCTGCAGTTCCTCTTTCGATGGCCATGCCGTTCCGTAGATTCGCTGCAGGGAATCTTTCGACTGATCCCCGCGCCAGTATGCTGCTGAGGAACGGGTCAATGCGAATCCGTTACCGATGTATTTGGTTGACGGCAGGTGCGGACCACGGCATAGATCAGTCCACACGACCTCACCGCGACAATTGACGTTGTCATACATCGTCAACTGCCCGCCGCCAACTTCCACTGAGGCGCCTTGGGCTGCTTGATCGTTATCTTTATCGCTTCCGCCTTTGAGATCAATCAGTTCGAGCTTGTAGGGCTGGTTGGCTAATTCGTGGCGGGCTTCCTCATCACTGATTGGACGGCGCACAAAACGCTGCCCTTCTTTAATAATGCGCTTCATATCCTTTTCGAGCTTCTTAAGTAGCTCTGGAGTAACCGCGTCGATATTGCCAAAGTCGTAGTAAAAACCGTCGGTGATAAAGGGACCAATCCCTAGGTTTACCTCCGGGAACATATTTTGAACAGCCTGAGCCAGGACGTGCGTGGCGGAATGACGCAAAATGTTTAATCCGTCTGGTTCGCTGATACTGACGCCTTCAACGTGCGCTCCCGGTGGAAGGGACGTCAGCTCTGTTGCTAAATCCCGCAGTTCGCCGTTAACGCGCAGGGCAATAATCTCCCGCGCTGAAGCGAAATACTCAATGCCGCTGATCGGCTCGCTAATTTCCGATTCAGCGCCATCAATGACGAGACGTGGCATGGGTGCTCCCTTCACAATGACACGCGGACATCGCGCTCGGTTTCCATCATACCCGGCAAAGCACATTGACCTGCTCGGCGCTTATGTGAAGCGGGGCATAACCGCTCCGTGTAGGATTTCGGCTATGGCATTAAGTGTTTTCGATCTGTTCAAGATTGGTATTGGCCCCTCATCCTCGCACACCGTGGGGCCAATGCGTGCAGCACAACGTTTCGCTCGTGAGCTGCCTGGTTCAACGACCGCAGTCATCTGTACCCTCTACGGTTCGCTCGGTGCGACGGGAATCGGGCACGGCACAGATAAAGCCGTCATCCTTGGGCTAATGGGCAACGATCCCGCCCAGATTGATCCCGATGATGTGCAAGAACACATGGCGAAGGTCCAGCGCACACATCGCCTGGGATTAGCAACCCGTGAGGGAATGCGCGAGATCGCTTTTGAACCGGCACGCGATATTGTGCTCAATGGGCGAACTGAGCTACCAGGTCATCCCAACGGTCTGACCTTCCAGGCATATTCCGACGGTGCGCTTATCGCCGAGCAGACCTACTACTCCGTTGGCGGTGGATTTGTCGTCTGCGCCCAGGATGCCGATAAAAGTATCGAACCAACTGCGAATTTGCCGTATCCCTTTTCTAGCGCGGCGGATCTCGTCACGATTTGCACTGAAACCGGGATGTCCATTGCCGATGTTGCGTATGCCAATGAGCGCGCCTTGCACAGCGACGCGGAAATATCGGCCGGTTTAGATGCCATTTGGGATGTTATGCAAGAGTGCGTGCGCAAAGGCTGTGAACGGCAGGGTCTTCTTCCGGGCGGTTTGCATGTGTTGCGCCGTGCTCCGCAGTTGTATCGCACACTCAGTACCGACGCAGACGCCGCCGATCCGTTGCGGGCGATGGATTGGATCACCCTCTACGCACTCGCTGTCAATGAGGAAAATGCGGGCGGAGGGCGCGTAGTAACGGCGCCAACTAATGGTGCTGCCGGTATTATCCCAGCGGTGTTGCACTACTGCCGAGATTTTGTTGCCGGTTTTGATACTGACGCTGTCCACACATTTTTGTTGACTGCTGGCGCAATTGGCATGATCTTCAAGACAACAGCGTCTATCTCTGGTGCCGAGGTGGGCTGCCAGGGTGAAGTTGGGTCGGCATGTTCGATGGCAGCGGCAGGGCTTGCAGCGGTTCGCGGTGGAACGGTCTTGCAGGTGGAAAATGCCGCTGAAATCGCCATGGAACATAATCTTGGCTTGACGTGTGATCCAGTGGGCGGGCTGGTGCAAGTTCCCTGTATTGAACGCAATGCTATTGCCGCAATTAAGGCGGTTGCGGCGGCTCGGACGGCTCTGCGCGGCAACGGATCTCATGTGGTTTCTCTGGATTCCGTCATCGCGACAATGCGGGAAACTGGTAAAGATATGCAAGCAAAATACAAGGAAACTGCTCTGGGCGGTCTTGCCGTGCATGTGGGCGTGGGGGTAAATATCGTCGAGTGTTAAAGCTATTTACCTGCAATACGCTCAACCGTTAGCGGGCAATAGCGCCGCAGCACCGACGGTGCTCAAAGACGAAAACCACCATCCAAAGGCAATGCCGCAAGGTTAAAGGGAATACTACTCGTATCACTGTTACATTCTCCGGTTGGGTGAGGCAGGTCAGACATTTTACCTGCCTCACCCAACCGCGATACCGTGCTGTACGAGTGCACGAACTGCTACAGTGCTTTCCGCGATGCTGGTCCTGCGCCCCTCCCCCGTAATAGACCCAGCAAAATTGAAGAGCTAATATCTTGGGCCGCAACACTCTCAATGTCTACCCTCGCCGCTTTCAATGCCCGCCCTCGCCTGCAATATCAATAAAACACAGAACACGGATCGGGGTATTTAACAATCCTCGCTCACAGAGTGTCAAATCCTCGCGGCACGCCGATTACAGCGCCTGTTTTTCTCCGCTATCACGCCGGAAAATCCAAAATAGCAACACGTTCTTTCTTGTATCCCTCCGACGAGTTCCCTTAACGGTTTCCAAAGAGCTCTTGACGCTTTGATCTTTAACCCAAAAATCACCTGTCGGAGCAACACATTCTGTCCGACTAGTTAGTTGACCACCACCAACTAACACACCGACTTTCCCACACCAGGCCAACGAAAGCCGAAAATAGCAACACCTCGTGTCCTATAACTCAAAATAGCAACACCTCGTGCCCTATAACCCACAAACATTTGTGGGTTATAGGACAAAATGTGTTGCTTGTGGGTTAGTCCCAGGTGTTGTGGTATGGGGTGGTGTGGTGGAGTTCGTTCCAGCAGATTGCGTCGCCCCAGGTGGGTATGGTGGTGTTGGCTTGTTGGTG
>NZ_JBKIWR010000027.1:0-14550 GCF_046599595.1 Trueperella sp. LYQ143
CCCCCCACAACTAATCCTTTCAGCGGTAGGCTCATTTTCCCGCGTCAGGCGTATTCATCGAGCGACAGACGCGATCCGAGCCAGTTTGCGTCAGGCCGTACCAGAATTCTTCTGCATAAATGCCTGGAATTCCTCAGCGGTGGCATACGAAGTCTGCGTGCCTAGTTTCGTCACGGAATCTGCTGCGTAGATATTCGCCATCGTCAGCGCCTGCTCAACATCGCCGGTGGTCACGAGGTGATGGCTGAAGCAGCCGATAAAAGCATCGCCAGCACCAGTGGTATCAATGGCATCGACGGGCGTACCAGGCAACAGCACATCTTGATCCTTGCTCACCCACAGCACGCCGCGTGCCCCGAGGGTGACGATAACGTTTTTCATCCCCGAATCCAGCAGTGCCAGTGCGGCATTGTGAACGTCGTCGATACTATCGACTGGCATGCCGGTCAGCAGTGATAACTCGGATTCGTTCGGAACGAAATAGTCACAGTCTTTGACCTCGGATAGCACCAGATCGGGTTGAGCTGGCGCGGGATTGAGCAGGACGGGGATGCCGTGTTCTTTGCCGAATCGGATAGCGGCATAGACGGTTTCCAGCGGAATCTCCAGTTGCAAAACGATGAGTTTACACTGGGCCAGATCCTGCGCCGCATTGGCAATATCCTCAGGGGAAAGCATGGCATTAGCTCCCTTGACGATAATGATCGAATTATGCGAATCCGGATCGACGAAGATAGGGGCAACGCCGGAGGTCGCTTCGGTAGGCAGTATGTAGCGTGTATCAATCCCGTTTTCCGCAAAGTTACGGATCGTATTATCCGCAAACATGTCATTGCCGACGCGGGTCAGCATAAGCACTTGCGAGCCAAGCCGAGAGGCGGCAACTGCTTGATTTGCGCCTTTCCCGCCGCAGCCGAGTTTGAAATCTGGCGCTTCGATCGTTTCGCCTTCTGCGGGCATCCGTTCAATGTAGGAAATGAGGTCCACCATATTGGACCCGATAACTGCAATATCCATGCGTTTACTCCTTAATTCCCGTCGTGACGTGGAACGTCTTAGTTTCACCGGCGGCCAGGTGGATCAGTGTGCCGGCGCGCTGTGCAGCCAGGAAGCCTTCCGGGCGCGAGGTTGCGGGCAGGACGAAAGCGGTCACTTTCTGGTCCGGATTACACAATATCCAGCGCGTCGCACAGGGGAAATCTTCGGAGGAGAACCGCGTTACGAAGCGCGTGCCATCGGGGTGTTCCAACTCGAAGCTGAGTTCGCGTCCGTACTGCGAAAGATCATCAGCGAAGTAGACGATCTCAGGATCGAATTGTGTGGCCACGGATAGATCGTGAGAGTCGATCCGCCCGGCAAGAATATCCTCGTTGATGCGGGTCCACTGCTCAGTTGGAGTCACATGGGCAGGAATCGATCGGCGCAATTGGAAAGCGTCAGCGGGGATGGATTCGTGCAGTACCCCGTTTTCCACGAAGGCATAGTTCATGTGGCACATGTATTGCAGAGGCATTGGGGCGTATGCCGATAGATTCGTCACCGCCAAATCAATATCGAACAGGGATGATCCGCTGCGCAATACGACAGACGGGGTAGCCCGATAGTGGTGTCCGAATCCGCGCACATACTCATAAGACGAGACGATACGGACGCTGTTTTCGTCAATTTCCAGCCACGCCTCATCCATGCTGGCAGTGGGGAATTCTCCGTGCAGCGGGTGGGTATCCTCAGGGCTGGGGCAGCCACCGGCAAGTAGACCGGAATGGAATGCGAAACAACCATAGGTATCGGAGATTTCTGCGCAGGGTTGCGGAGCGCTAAACATATTCGTCATGCGCAAACTGACGTCATCGAACTCGGCGTCCCAGATGATTTGCCCCATATAGGGCAGAACTTCCACGTATCCTCGGGAGTTGATGATCGTGAGGGATTCGATCCCTTTGGGGTAGCGTGTTCCGGTGACGCTGAATTCGTCGGTGCGAGCAAAGGTGCGCACACCCTCAGTGAAATCCGCGCGATGTAATGGGATAGTAAGCATGATCTCTCCTTTTGGATTACTTTGTGGCACTGACGGAGGAATCGTTGTGTCCGGCGCGATATTGGCGGATGAAATAGATCAGCACGGCGGCAAAGCAGAACAGGGAGACGCAGAAAGCGGTCTGCATTGAGCCAACTTTGTCAGAAACGAAGCCTTGCACGGCAGGCAAGACGGCGCCACCGATGATGGACATAACGATCACAGCTCCGCCGGTTTCAGTGTGACGCTTATCGTCAATGGAATCGAGCGTGCGCGAGTAGATGGTTGCCCAGCAGGGGCCAAATAGTCCAGAGGTGATGATGGCGGCATATACCGCGGTCATATTGGGAACGAAGATGACGTAGATCAGAGCCAGGACGCCCGCAGCAGAGTATCCGATGAGGACCAGGTCGGCGTTGAATCTCGTCATGAGGATATTGGCGATGAATTTCCCAACGAAGAACGCGATGAATGCGCCGATCATGAAGTTTGAGGCGGAGCGTTCATTCAGCGATGAGTCGAGGTTCAGGGCGAGCCGGATCGTGAAGGACCATACGGCGGTTTGCATGCCGACGTAGAGGAACTGGGCGACGATTCCCTCGCAGAATCGCGCATTGTGGGCCAGATAGCTGAGCGTCTCGCGGATTGAGGCTTTGACTTCATGGGTGCCACGCAGCGGCTTGCAGTGCGGGAATTGGGTGATGGCGACGAAGAAGAGCAGGATCGCCAAGACGATAATGATGAAGCGGTACGGGCCGAGGGTGCGCTGCAACATGGCGTTGGCCAGTTCGCTGCGCTCGGCGGCGCTGAGGTTCGATAGCTGCTGGTGGAGCGCTTCACCTTCGTCAAAGATCAGGTATTTGCCCAGTAATGTGCCGAAAATTGAGCCGATGGGGTAGAAAGTTTGCGAGATGTTGAGCCGCAAGGTGGATAAACGGCGTGGCCCGATCATGGACGAGTAGGTGTTACACGAGGTTTCCAGGAAGGATAGACCAATTGCCACGGCGAACAAGGCCGCGAGGAATACCCCGTAGGTGGCCACGTGTGAAGCGGGGAAGAACATCGTACAGCCGATGATGTAGATGCTTAAGCCGATCAGAATACCGGACTTGTAACTCCACTTGCGGATGAATCGGGAGGCGGGAATCGCCAGGAAGAAATATCCGCCGTAGAACGCCGATTGCACGAATGCTGAGGCGAAATCTGACAGTTCAAAAACGGATTTGAACTGGGTGATGAGAATATCGTTCAAGCTCGCTGCTGCACCCCACATCGGGAAGCAGATGGAGAGCAGGATGTATTGAAGGATAGGGGTTCTATCGAGGTAGGCGTCCTCTAGCTGACGCGATGGGTCTTTGATGAAACCAAAAGTTTTATTCGCCAGGCCAGCGGGGGCGGGCTGTGGAGTTTTCGTTGAGCTCATGTCATTCTCCCAGGAGACTCTTGCCGGCGGAGGCGCCAATACGGTTGGCACCAGCGCCGATCATGGTTTGGAAATCGGTGGCAGTTCGGATACCGCCGGAGGCTTTCACGCCAAAATCTGGACCGACGGTGGCCCGCATGAGGGAAACGGCGTGCGCATCCGCACCGGAGGTGGAAAATCCGGTTGAGGTTTTCACGAACTGTGCGCCGGCGTGAACAGCCGCATGGCAGGCTCGAACGATCTCGTCATCTGTGAGGAGACAGGTTTCTAAGATGACTTTGACGGTGGCCTGGCCTGCGGCTTCGACGACACTGCGAATATCGTGTTCGACAGTGTTCCAGTCGCCATCTTTGACTGCGCCGATGTTGATAACCATGTCGATCTCGTCAGCGCCGCTTTCAACGGCTTGGCTGGTTTCGTAGGCTTTGACTTCACTGCGGGTGGCACCCAAGGGAAAGCCGACGACGGTACATACTCGGACGTTGGAATCGCGCAGATTTGTGACGCAGCGGGGAACCCAGTATGGATTTACGCATACGGTTCCCATCTGTATGTCGATAGCTTCGGCACATAGGGCGTCGATTTCGGCGCGTGTCGCGTCTGCACGCAATAACGTGTGGTCAATCAGCAGTGATTTCTTCACGTCAACTCCTTTGTCTGTCGTGGTGATAGCAACCTAACAAAGCGAGTTTGCGATGAGAATGAGGGGCAATTTTTCGGATGTTCGCGATGATTTGGCGTCTTTTCAAAGAAAAGTGGCTGTTGTTGGGAGGCTGTCAGGGAAATATCTGATCGATCGTGCCGTGGGAGAACATTTGTGCCGCTGGGTGAATCTGGTGATTTTGCGCAGGAACAGCGAGGGATAACGCTGGTTACCGATCGATGTTTTAGCGGATAAAGAAAGCCAATCGGAAAATGCGTCGAGGTGTGGGGAGGGGCGGTGAACAGCGAGAAGCGCGAGAATACAGAGTAAACATAGCCCAGAATCGGGAGCGTAATAATACGTATGGAATATCGGTGGGATAACCGCGCAAGAGCAGTAGCTATCAGTGAGAAAAGAACGTGGAAATATAAAATATAAAGCGAGGGTGGGCAGGCGGATTATTAAAATTAATATGCTTATGGCGAAATGGCGACGGCCCCGTTTTGCCCAGTGTGCCGCTTATACCGTGCCGTAGACGATCGCGCGGGCAGTATTGACGTCCGTTACCAGGCGGTTGGCGTAGCCGTGTTCTAATGCGGCTCGGATGACGTCAGCTTTCGATGCCCCACCAGCAACCAGTACCTTTTGCTCCTTGTGTCGCAACTCTGGCAGGGAGATTCCGAGCGTGCGGCTATTGAGATCGGGCAGGCAGATTCGCCCGTTTGCGTCCACAAACCGTGAGCAAATATCGCCGACGGCACGGTCAAAAAGGGTGGCGCGATCCCGAGGGGATAAGGGGCTACGTTCAACGAGATGCCGATTAGTCTCCAGATCACCGACGGTGTAGAGCACAATTCTTGCCCGCGCAGCCGTATCCAATACGCGACGTAAATCTTGGCGGCGCATGAGCCGATTGCGCACGGTGATTGAGGTGACGAAAGTGGGCACCGGCATGGCCAGCGCTTCAGCATTAAAGGCGGCGGCAATGCGTTGGATGGTGGTCGGCTGCCCGGACGTGGCTCGTGGATCAGTAAGACCGTGGGAGACTTGAACTACAGTGAGATCTCGTCCGGCTACCCGCTCTAAACAGTGTGAGATTGCGGCAACTGTGCGGGAGGGAACGACTCCGAGAATGTCACCGTCGCGGATTAAGCCGCTTAATAGTCGAGCGCCAGCTTCCCCAAGGGCACGTCGCAGGGCTTCATCGCCGCTGCGCACCGGATTGACGAGGGTGAGTTCCAGCAGGTTGTAACGCTGGGTGAGGGTCTCAACGAGGGTTTCGTCTTGTTCGCGCGGATCAAGCACCTGGACGTGAACGAATCCGCGTTTTTCCGCGTGGGCTAAGAGTTTTGAGACGGTTGGGCGGGAGACGTGGAGGCGCTGGGCGACCTCGGCTTGGTTCATTCCCGCGTAATAGAGTTTGGCCGCGTCAATGGCTTGGACGTCACGAGGAGAAAGATACATGCCAGAACCAGCCATACTAACCATTGTGCCATTGCGGTGCGGGCTCACGCTATGGGCACGTGTATGTGGGGCGTTGCGGGTGGGTATGGCGTATGTATGCGCTCGCGCGGTGTGGGTATTTCTTGGTTGTTTGGTTAGCCTAACTAGCTGTTTGGGGTATCTGGCGGTTGGGTGGGGAATCGGGCGGTTTGGTTAGGCTGTGAATCCGAATCCTGCCAGGTGCTTGTGGGTGGCGAATCGTGGCGGGCATGAGAGAGAAGCGTGCACCTGCAAATCCTGACGGTTTGTAAATTCTGCCGGTCTGCAAATCCTGGCGCTCTCCCACGTCGGTAAATCACAATGCAATATCACTCTTTTAGCTTGCGGAGTGCAGATACGCCCATCGCCAGGTAGCATGAAGAGGGACAGTGTTTTTCGGCTCGTTACCTCAACGAAGAAAACGGGCACTCACCGACCTGTTGTCATACTCCAGGCGAGGTTCACATAGGAGTGATAGAAAGTGATCCGGAGAATAATCGTTCTCGCGATGGCCAGCGTGTTCCTGTTGGGATTCGGTATCCCAACGGTTGCCCAGGCGGCTCCCGCAGATAACGCACAGTACGTCATTTATCCCACGCCGCAATCGCTTACCTATGATGACGGCGATTATATTCTGGGTGATATTACCGTCGTTTACGATCCGCAGATTGATGCGGCGACGAAGGCTCGACTTGAAGAAATTGCCGCGTTGAAGAAACTGCCGGTTACCCAGTCCACCACAGCGGGCACGGGAACGACGATCTACGTCGGCGTGCATGGTTCGGGTGGTCCGGCCGAGCAGGCCATTATGGCTGCAGGCGGGGTCGATACGGCGACCTTCGATAAAATTGACGGCTACTATCTCAGCTCGGCAAATGGCGTCATTTCCGTCTTAGGAAAGGATACGGATTCGGCATTTTACGGCTTGACGACCCTCTATCACGTCGTTGCCCAGATTGATAGCCGCACAATTCGTAACTTCCACGTCAATGACTGGGCAGATGTGGCTAGCCGTGGCTTTATTGAGGGATACTACGGGAATCCGTGGTCGAATCAGGACCGCATTAACCTGATGCATTGGGCCGGATATTACAAGCTGAATTCGTATTTCTATGCGCCAAAGGACGATCCAAAGCACAACCGCAACTGGCGGGAACTCTACACTCCAGAGGAAATCCAGACGAAGATTCGCCCACTGGCTGACGCCGGTAATGCCTCAAAGACGCGATTCGTCTATGCTTTGCATCCGTTTATGAATTCTCCGATCCGTTTCGATCAAAACTATGAGGCCGATTTTAAGATTCTGACGACGAAGTATGGCCAGGTTATTGACGCTGGTGTTCGCCAGATCGCGGTTTTGGCTGATGACGCGGCGAATTTCGGGGGCGATAACTACGTCCGGCTGATTACTGATTTAACGGAATGGTTAAAGGAAAAGCAGAAGCAGTATCCAGATTTGAAGTTGACGATCCCGTTCTGCCCGGTGGAATACGGCGGGGTCGGAAACCAGGCGTACATGCAGAAGATGCCGCCGAATACAGAAATCGTCATGACGGGCGGAAAAATCTGGGGTGAGGTCAGCCAGGGCTTCACTAATACGTTCACGAATAATGCCAAGCGCGGCCCGTACATGTGGATCAATTGGCCGTGTACCGATAACTCGAAGCGGCATCTGATTATGGGAGGTTATGCGGATTTCTTGCAGCCTGCGGTGAGCCCAGAGAATATTCGCGGTATCGTATTGAACCCTATGCAGCAATCCGAACCATCTAAGGTGGCGATTTTCGGTAATGCTGCGTATTCGTGGCATATTTGGGATACTGCCGAGGAAGCAGATCGGGCGTGGCAGGCCTCGTTTGCCTTCGTCGATCATAATTCTGCGTTGCGCACGCCCGCTTCAGATGCCCTGCATGAGCTGTCGAAGCACATGATTAATCAGGCGATGGATAGCCGAGTGCGCGTACTCCAAGAATCAGTGGAGTTGCGTGATCTGCTATCGGGGGTAGCTGCCAAACTGAAGGACAACACCGTCACCTCGCAGGATGTTGCCCAGGTACGCGAACAGTTTGCCCGTCTGGCTCAGGCGGCACGGACCTTCCGCGAGAGCGGAAATCGGGATCTGTTGGGCGATATTGGCGGGGATTATTCGGCTCGCGATGCGAATGAGCAGATGGCGCCCTGGATGGATTCCTGGGACGATACCATGCGGGCTGGTCTGACGTATCTCGATGCGGTGGATGCGGCATTAGCGGGTAATACGCCGTTATTGCTGACGAAAGCTGCGGATGCCAAGGCGGCATTTAGCGCTTCGCAGAGCCATCAGTTCTTCTATGTCGATCATTATGAGCGGGCTGAGGTCGGGGTGCAGCATATCGTCCCGTTCTTGCGCGATCTTGATTCCTGGGTAGCTGGTCGAGTGCAGCAGGTTAGCGCGCCAGATGCCGTACAGACGTCATATATCAGTAACGTCTTTACTAAGCCGAGTCGGGGAACGATTGACAATATCCTTGACGGGGATTTGGGCACGGTAGCGACGTTCACGGATCCGAACTTCTTGTACAAGAACGACTACGTGGGCGTGACTTTCAGTAAACCGCATACGGTTGACTCGGTGCGCTTTGCGTTCGAGGGTGGAAAGAATCATTTCTACTATTCAAAGTTGCAGGTCAAGAAGGCTGGTGGGGATTGGACCGACGTATCAGGGCAGGTCTTTGAACGCCCGCGCAATTCGACTGATCCGATCGTGGCGAGCGGATTGGGCTTGACCGATGTGGAGGGCATCCGCCTTATCGCGACGAAGGATAATGGTGATGATTTGTGGCTGGGAATCAAGGGGATTGACGTTAATATCCCAGTGACTCCGGCACATCAGCAGTATCCGGTAACCGCAGTGACGCTAGAGGGGTTAGCGGTTGCCCCTGGATCGCCGGGTGCGGTTGCCGCGGCAAGTGATGGGCGAACGGATTCAGCCGTCTGGCTGCGCAATGCGGATGGTAAGGATAATATCCCGCAAAATGGTGCAGTTGTGCTGAATCTTGGCGAGGCAAAGCCGATTGGTTCGATTGAACTGACCCACGGAGATAAGGCCGCGCCGGGGGATCGCCCCTCGCAGGCGGTTGTGGAAGTCAGCTCGGATGGCGCGTTGTGGACGAAGTTTGCTGACGTTCGCGACGTGACAGAACAGACGCTAACTGGCAATGCAACGGCGCAATATGTGCGTATCCGCTTGTTGCAAGGGAAGAACGTGTGGTGGCGTTTGCAGGAGATGGCTGTCTTTGCTCCGGTATCGACGGATTCTCCGAAGTCGGTCTACACCAATATTGACAATGCGAAGTTCTCCGCAACGCTCACCGATGAGCAGTCCACGTTGCGTGCGGGTGATGTTGTGCTCGCTCCGGGTAAGTATCTGGGCTTGGATTTCGGGAATATTCGCACGATTAAAGCTGCTGAGATCGGGCTATCTCCGGCTGATGGAATCACCGTACAGATCTCTAATAATGGTTTAGAGTGGAGCGATGTGCCGGTGGCGCAGTTGCCAGGAAAGACGGCGCGTTTCGTGCGTGCGATTAATACTGGTCAGCAGGATCGGGCACTTAAGGTGGAGCCTTTCGTCGTGGATTTCCTGACGGTTGGGCCGATGGGCAAGCTGGTTTCTTCGACGATTGCTACCACGAGCGGGTGGGGCGATGCGCGTAACAACGGCGCCGGCTTTGATAAGTCAATGGCCACCGCTACGAAGTTTGGTGGCATGCCGGTGGCAGGAAATGACGCTGTTTATGATCTTGGCCAGAACATAACGGTTAAGAGTCTGCGGGTTTATACGGCAGATACTGAAGTGGATTACATTCGCGATACCACCTTGCAAATCGGCACAAGTCCGACAGGCCCGTGGACGGACGTTCTGACGATTGGTGATGGGGTAACTGATACCGATCGGGAAACTGCGTTTGGTTCAATTAACGATCCGAATAAGAAGGTGGATTCTAACCATCCGAACGTCTTGTATTACGGTGATGACAACATTAACAATGGCCAAGGGGTCTCGGGTCGGTATTTACGGTTCCGGATTGACGCGAACTATCCGAACCGGGCTTTGCGTTTCAATGAGGTTGTTGTTAACCAGGGGGCTTATGTTTCTCCGGAAACGAATGCGGCTTTTAGTTCCTCAGTGATTGAAGAGCCGGGTCACCAGCCGAGTTACATGCTTGATGGTGATTTACAGACGACGTATAAGCCGTCGGCGGCCAATGGTCATTTGACGTATGCCTTGTCTGATCCGAGTAACGTCCAGGCGGTCCGGTTACTGCAAAGTGGCGAGCCGTCGCGGGCTACGGTGAAGGCTCGGGTAATGGCGGCCTCGGGTGAGGTGCGCGAGATAACTTTGGGTACTCTAGAGCAGTCGTTCAACGAGTTCACGATTCCGGCAGATATGAAGCTTTTGGATGTTCGCCTGGAGTGGGCGGATAAGTTGCCGGAGATTTCCGAGCTGATTGTGTTGCCGTCGGCACCTGTGGCGACGCAGGAGACGAAAGATAAGCTCACTCAGGAGATCGCTAAGGAGCCGCAGGCGGATTGGACGCAGCAGGCTCGGGCCAGCTATCAGGATTTAGTGACCCGTGCTCAGGGCGTGCTCGACAGCCCGCAGGCCTCGGAAGCGACCGTGGATTACATGTTGAAAGCGGTTCAGGAGTTTGCTAAGACGGCTGAACTGAAGGCGACCGATGAGCAGAAGGCGCAACTGCGTAAGCTGGTTGATGAAAAGGTCAGCAATGATGAGCATTTCTATACTGGCAATACGTATGCGACGTACGATCTGGCTGTTGAGGCGGCTCGTCGTGGTTTAGAGAATCCGGATTTGTCGCGGGCGCAAGCGCAACAGCTTTTGGATGATCTCACGAAGTCTCGCCAGCAGTTGGCTTATTCGGTGTTCCAGCGTGAGGAGACCGAGCGGTCGGTTGGTGATTTTGCGTCGTTCAAGGCTGAGGACTACACGCAGGAGTCATATAACGCGGTAGTTGAGGCGAAGAAGCAGATTGACCAAGCATTAGCGAAAGATAAGCCGGCTGACGCACACGTCTACACTCCGCAAGAGTTTAAGAATATGCGTGAGGCGTATCGCCAGGCGGTAGCGAATTTGGTGAACGTGGTGGAGTTGCGGGCGCAGCTTCAGCATGAGCACAAGGAAGCGGATTACACTGCGCAGTCTTGGGCGCCGTACGCTCAGGCGCGTAAGGACGCGGAAAGCGCACTGGTTAATGGTACGCGCGAGCAAGTGAGTGCGGCGTTGCAGAAGCTAAAGGAGACGGAATCCCAGCTTGTCTTGGTTTCCAAGGATAATTCTGCGTTGATTGCCGAACTGGAGAAGCTCAATCCGGATGATTACACGACGGATAGCTACCAGGCTGTGAAGGACGCTATTGCTAAGTTGAAGGACGGCACGGGGACTGCCCAGGAGGCTACAGCAGCGCGGGATGCGTTGGTTAGCGTGGTGGCTTTGAAGGCTAAGCTGGCAGAGATTTCTCGTCTGGATCCGGAGCCGTACACGACGTCCAGTTTTGCGCCTTTGGCTGTGTTGACGAGTGATGCTGGGCAGACGGAACCGCTGGTGGTGGGTATTGCTCAGTTGCTGAAGTCGGGCACGCCGGAGCAGATTGCACAGCGTATTGCTGATATTGACGCGGCAAAGGCTGCGTTGACGTTCTGGGCGAAGGAGCTGCCAGGATATGTTGCCGGTATTTCGGTTGTGGATCCTGCGCTATACACGCCGGAATCTTATGCTCCGTATCAGGCGGCTTATGCGCATCTGGTGGATCTCGCTAAGGATCCTAAGAACGTCAGCACGTATGACTATGAGGTGGCGCGCGCAGCCTTTGAGAAAGCGGTTGCGGCTTTGGTGAAGGTCGAAACCGGCGGAGGGGCTTCGGGGCAGCCGAATACTCCAGGGTCTGGGGCGGTTGTACCACCCTCGGGCAAACCTGCAGGTTCCCATTCCGGTGGATCGCATTTGAGCCACACTGGTATGGCGGCGCTGCCCGTTGCGCTAAGTGCTGGTTTGGCTGTTGCGCTCGGGCTCGCATTGCTCACGGTGCGCTCTCGTCGCAATCAAGGTTAAGGCCTTATAACGCCTAGGTAAGCCAGGGCATCGACTCGCGTCGATGCCCTGGCTTTTCTTTTTCGCAATGTTTCGGAGAGGTGGCGGGAGCATCCCGATGGCAATCGCATCCAGTGGCACGAAGTACACCACGCCAGATCCCTTTATGCCCTAATTAATACCCGCCCATACAAAATGCCCCATAGCCTAACACCCCAATGGGGCAGATCATCCAATAGGCAAGGCTTCCGATGGCACGCGAACTCCAGCATGCCAAAAGTTGCCGAACGTTACCGAACGCCCTGGGGCTAAACCCGCCCACCGAATTCTTCTATAGCTCGGGGGGGGGAGGTGAGTAGGCGAAAAAGAGGCCAGGGATAGAGATAAATAAGCGAACTATCTTCACACCTTTTATCTCTACCTCCCACTGAAATTCGAAGAGCTGGAAAAGCTGGGTTGTATGTTGGCGCGAGGTAACTTTGAACTAGGAGAGTCTCTGTGGCTCTGCCCCGCGTTTTCGTTGTGGTACTGCTGAAAAAGTTGGATTTTCTCGGTACTGGTGGATGCGACGGTGATCTTCCTTGCCATCCACCCGTCATGCTCCAAGAAACCGCATATGACCTGCGATAATGCGTTCTTTTCTGAAGATTTCGGAGCGGTCGAAAGTGTTGCGGGGATTTTCTTCGGTGCGTTATTCTAAATCGACTGATTTTATTTCTTGTCAAAGGTGAGCACATGTATTTTTCTTCATTGAGGAAAACACCTCTGATGCAGCATAGGATTCTAAAGGCCGTTGCGGCTTTCGTGTTTCTGTGCGCATTGGTGTTTAATGTGGCCGTGGTGAGCGTTGCACCTGGTCATGCGGCGACTCCGCCAGAAATCAAGGGCGCAACTCGCGACGATAACAACGAGTTCATTGCGTTCCGTGATGATAATTCGTCACATACGGGCGATGGATTCGACCTGACGTTATGGGTGCAGAATGTTACCCAGTGCCGTAAGAACCCCGATGAGTGCGGTAACAAGGGTAAAGGTCTGGAATCTGATTCCTATTCAGTGGCCTACTGCCTGCACAAAGATTACGAGATGCCGTACAACTTGAAAGAGCACTACGGCAAAGATATGACTTACGATGAGCCGACTGGTATGTGGACGGGCGCGCAGAAGTATTGGCGTTTCACCCCGTCAGATAAGCTCATTAAAGATAGCGTTTTGCGTAACAAGGGGCAGGATGCCAACCTTCGTGCAATTAAGAAGGTGCTTTATCACGGTTTCCACAATGCTGATGATTCGAAATGGCAGACCGAGAATAAGATTACGGATGATGAATTCCGTGAGGCAACCCAGTATGCGCTGTGGTACTACACCGACGGCATGAGCACTGAGGGCTTCTCGTGGCCGAACAAGAACGTGAAGATTGCCTATGACTATCTGCTCGATCTTGGGAACAAGTTGCCGGATGCCCCGATTGATTACAAGGTGAACTATTTCCATACGGATGAGTTGAAGGGTGGAAATAAGTACCAGGATCTCGTGTCGGTGTTTAACGCTTCGACCAATGAGAACAAGCCAGAGCCGAAGAAAGCGAAGATTACGTTCAAGAAGATTGACGAGACGACGAACCAGCCGCTCGACGGCGTCTCTATTCGCGTTTACGCCAAGTCTAAGGCTGATAATGACGGCACGATTCTCTTCGATAAGGTCTATGACGTCACTCCAGAAGGCGTCACGGTTGATCTGGAGCAAGCGAATACCTATTACATCGAAGAAAAGACGGTTCCGGCTGGCTATACCAAGCGCACCTTTACTGTTGAAGTTGATGCGCAGGGCAAGGTCACTGCAACCAGCGATCCGGTTGGCAAGGTAGATGTTGCTCCTGGTGAGGGGCTTTCGATTGTTACGTTGAAGAACGGAACGACGAATACGCCTATTGCGCTCAGAACGACCGCGCGGGTTTCAGGTGAGGACGCGACAGCTGATAAAGAAGCAGTTGTTTACCTCGATGATGAAGAACTGCATAGCCCTCTCTCCCCAACCGATCAGGTGCAGTATTCCGGTCTTGATCCGCAGAAGAAGTACAAGATCGTCACGGTGCTAAACGAGGTTGCTGCCGATGGTGCGGTTTCTCCGATTACTGCTGTGGTACACGAGGCGTTTACTCCGCAGGAAAAGGACGGCTCTGGTTCGTACTACGCAGTTACTCCGCAGCAAAATGCCGAATATAGCAAGTCCTACGTATTCTATGAGTATTTGTATCTTGCCGATCAGGATGTGAAGCTGACTGCTGATAATAAGGACGTCACTGATGAGTCGAAGAAGTTAGCTTTGGCTTCTCACACGGATCCGAAGGATAAGCAGCAGACGTACCGCTTTGAAAAGATGAAGCCGGTTTCTGTGAATCTGGTAGCGAAGAAGATTATCGCTGGTCGTAACTTCGCTGCTAATGACAAGTTCAAGTTTGTTCTGTCAGCACAGACGGAGTATGCGCCAATGCCGGAAAATGGCAAGGAATCCATCATTGTCACCAATGGTGATCCGGTGACGTTCGAAAACTTGGTATTCACCAAGCCGACGGAGGTCATCTATCAGATTGCTGAAGTTGTCGATGATGATGCGCCGCAGGTCGCAGATTTGACCTATTCAGAGCCGGTTACCATTCATGTTGCCGTCACGCTCAATAAGGAAACGGGCGAGCTTGTTGCAAAGGTGACGTATCCGGATAGCCAGAATCTGGCGAACATCACGAATACGTTTAAGCCTGTGCCGTTGGCTGGTTCGTTGAAGACGACGGTTGATGTTGGTGGTAAGCGTGCGTCGGTGGATGCTCCGGTTGAGGTGGATGCGTCGGCTGCGGTGGATGTTGTGGATCATGTTGATTTTGCGGGTCTTGCTGC
>NZ_JBKIWR010000028.1:0-14402 GCF_046599595.1 Trueperella sp. LYQ143
GAAGGATCCGACCACTGGTAAGTGGACCACGGGTACCGGCACGGAAGTTCCGGTCAAGGATGGCAAGTTGGAGATTCCGGTTGATCCGGCCAAGACCACTGAAGGTGGCGAGGTTACTGTCGTGACCAAGAAGGGCGATTCCGTTTCGGAAGAGACTAAGGTGACGATTGGTAAGCCGGATGTCAAGCCGACTCCGGGTACTGACAAGCCGACCACTCCGACCGTTGACCCGATTCACGCGGGCGACAACAAGGTCAGCGTTGGCGAGCCGCTAATCGGCGACACCGTCGTGGTGACCATGCCTGACGGTTCTGAGGTTGTTGTCAAGAAGGATCCGACCACTGGTAAGTGGACCACGGGTACCGGCACGGAAGTTCCGGTCAAGGATGGCAAGTTGGAGATTCCGGTTGATCCGGCCAAGACCACTGAAGGTGGCGAGGTTACTGTCGTGACCAAGAAGGGCGATTCCGTTTCGGAAGAGACTAAGGTGACGATTGGTAAGCCGGATGTCAAGCCGACTCCGGGTACTGACAAGCCGACCACTCCGACCGTTGACCCGATTCACGCGGGCGACAACAAGGTCAGCGTTGGCGAGCCGCTAATCGGCGACACCGTCGTGGTGACCATGCCTGACGGTTCTGAGGTTGTTGTCAAGAAGGATCCGACCACTGGTAAGTGGACCACGGGTACCGGCACGGAAGTTCCGGTCAAGGATGGCAAGTTGGAGATTCCGGTTGATCCCGCCAAGACCACCGAAGGTGGTGCAGTGTCCGTCATCGTGAAGAAGGGTGACTCCGTTTCCGACATCGTCAAGGTCCTCATCGGCAAGGCAGTTCCGGCTGCTGGCACGGTCGTTGAGACTCGCGGTCCGGTTAAGGGCGGAATCCTGGCGCACACGGGTGCAAGCGTTATGACGCTTGGACTTACTGCTCTGGCTATGCTCCTCTTGGGCGGCCTGGCTGTGCTGCGTCGTCGCGATGCATAACCCCTAAGAACTACTTCTAAATAGTTCACACGGATAGGGGCGGCTGAGAAATCAGCCGCCCCTACTGTTTGCCGTTATAACGCTTGCCTCACGAGCGATACAGAATCACGAAAACAGCAACACTATCTCGCATACGTGCTTCTATCAGCGATCACAAAATGATCTGCGCGCAACGACGCTGTTGTTGAAGAATGCTGTGACGGCCTTGCGGTTGGATCCGCGTTCGGAGCCCGCTCCAGAACCAGAGCCAACCCCAGATCCGGAACCGACGCCGAATCCTGATCCCAATCCTAATCCCGTGCCGCAGCCAAAGCCGGATCCGGTACCGTCGCCTGTGCCGACCCCACAGCCAGCTAATCCAGGAGCGGTCACACCGCAGCCAGGTGTAGCAACGCCTGATCCGCATGCGGGTATTATCAGCACTGCTCCTGCTCCACATCTGAGCTATACGGGAGCGCACAGTGCGGTGGCGATAGTGGCTGCCAGTATTTTCCTCAGCGCCGGAGCGGTACTGCTTGGGCTGTATCGTCGCCGTAACGGATAGCGGTAGCGGGCAAGGATATATCGAGCGATGGGTGGCGGAACATTCGGCGTTCCGCCACCCATCGGCAGCATTGTGCAGGTAAGCAAGGGCATATTGTACGGGTAGGCAGGGGTTATTGTGCGGGTAGGCAGGGGGCTCTGCCGCGCCAGTTAGCACGGCTTCGAGCCACACGCTGTAACCGTTAATAACGGTCACCCCGAGTAGCAACGAAGTGTCACCGCTACCTGTCCGTGCAAGGCACAGCTCTATTGAGCTGCCTATAGCAACAGTGAAACGATAAATCTATGGGCGCAATAGCACCTTGACGGCGGTACGCTCATCCATTGCTCGATAGCCCTCGGCAGCCTGATCGAGCGGTAGCTCCATATCAAAGACTGCCCCTGGATTGATTTGCCGGCGCATAATCCGGTCAATCAAATCCGGCAGGTAACGTCGGACAGGCGCTGGCCCACCTTGCAGCTTTATCAGCGCAAAAAACAGATCTCCACCTGGCAGATTGACCCCGTGAGACACCCCGACGTAGCCAACAGAACCACCTGGGCGAGTCGAACCAATAGCCTGCATCATGGATTCTTGCGTGCCGACCGCTTCAATCGTGCCATGTGCTCCGTATCCACCAGTTAATTCCCGAACTGCTGCCACTGCCTGCTCGCCACGTTCGACGATAATATCCGTCGCCCCGAATGAACGAGCCAGCGCCTGGCGTTGCGGACGACGTGAAGAAATAATGATCCGCTCCGCTCCTAATTCACGGGCGGCCAATACCCCCATAAGCCCGACTGCCCCGTCACCGACAACAGCAATAGTTTTCCCCGGGCCAGCTCCGGCGGCATCGGCAGCGAACCATCCCGTTCCCAGCACGTCGGAAGCAGCTAGCAGCGAGGGGAGCACGTCCTCGTCAGGCTTTTCAGCAAGCCGAACGAGAGTGCCATCTGCATACGGGATGCGGGCATATTCTGCCTGTGTGCCAATGGATCCGTGAACGAAAGAGCCATTCCGACAGCGCGATGGGTAGCCAGCTTGGCAGATTTCGCAGGTGCCATCAGAGATAGCGAAAGAACCGACGACGTAATCTCCAACCGATACCGTCGTGACCTCCTTGCCAATCTGAGTGACGATACCGACGTATTCATGCCCCATCCGTAGCTGCTGGGCATCTTCTAATCCGCGATATGGCCACAGATCCGAGCCACAGATACAGGCGAGAAGAATTTTAATTACGGCATCGGTCGGTTCGCAGATCCGTGGATCAGGAACGTCTGTGACGATGGGATGGCCAGGACCGTCCATTATTACGGCGCGCATATAGAACTCCTTAGGTGTGATTAATGATGGCGTATTTAATTTGTGTTCCCTGAACCAGGTTGAACCGTGCCGGCGAGGGCTTTTTCTCCTGGGCGGGCGAGTGGTCCAACCAGTTCGTGAGCACAGTATGGTTCTTCTAGGTAGGCAATATCGTCGGCAGATAGTTCAAGATCGAGGGCTGCGATTGCTTGATCTACTCGCTCGGGTCGCGAACAGCCAACGATAGGGGCAGACGGCCCATGTGCCCACTGCCAGGCGAGCGCGACTTGAGCCATTGACACCCCATACCTATCGGCGATTTCGCCTACTCGCTTGATGATGGGTAGTGCTTTTTCCTGTGCGGAATCGTATTTATTGCGCATGGTGGCGTCGGTGCGACTGCGGGAGGAATCGGCGTTCCAGCTCGTTCGGGCGAGATGCCCGGAGGCTAACGGAGAGTACGGCGTCGGTAGAACCCCGTATTGGCGGCAGACGGGCAACATTTCCCGTTCGTTTTCCCGATATAGCAGGTTGTGATGGCATTGCATGGTGGAAAAGGGCCTCCAACCATTGCGCTCGGCTGTGTGGATGAGGTTGTGGAACTGATAGGCGTACATTTCACTAGCCCCCAAAGCACGCACTTTCCCAGTGCGAACAAGGGTGTCGAGTGCCTGCAACGTCTCTTCGATGGGGGTGGCGTAATCGAATCTGTGCAGGATGTATAGGTCAAGGTAATCAGTGCCGAGTCGGCGTAGGGTGCCGTCGATTTCACGGGTGATAGCTTCGGCAGAGCTGCCACCTGGATTAAAGAATACTTTTGACGCGAGGATGACGCGATCGCGTGAAATACCGAGATTGCGCAATGCTTTGCCAATGTATTCTTCGCTGGTGCCATGCGCATAACAGTTTGCGGTATCAATAAAGGTGATTCCGCGCTCAAAGGCGTGGGCGATGATGTTTTCGCTGACCTCGGCATCTAAGGTCCATTCGTGCCATCCGTTACCAGCCTGCCCAAAACTCATTCCTCCTAAACAGATATTGGAAACGAGTAGGTCAGTATGGGGAAGGTGGATGTATTTCATTGGTATCTCTTCTCAGGTAGGGCGGCATGATCCTGACGGTATGGAAGCCATTACCGTGTTCGCGTGCCGAGCTGACTCGTCTTGCTGTGTTGGCTGGGTATTGCTGGGGGGGGTGGGGAGCTATGTTGGGTGCGGCGATGCTGGCTAGGGGTGATTACCGCTGCTTGAGTAAATGCTCTGCTTTTGCAGTATTACTGGTGAATCGTGTGCCCGGTAAGTGGGGTATGCGATCTACTGACGGATCTGCCGGCTAAGCAATAAGCGTGATCCGCAGCCACGCCACACCCGACAGCGGGTACGTATGCTAGTGAGGAACGTTGCTTTCCTAGCTGAAAGCGGGTCTTATGCCTGCGGGTCATACGTATTTTGAGGTTCGCCTTTCGGGCAATACCTGTTGTTGGGGAGGTACGTCGTCAGCTCCAAACATGTTCAACCGCCTTTTCGTTCCTAAACAGTGCTGTGGAGAGGTTTAGACCTAGACCCATACGTCTTTGGCAAGATTGAAGGCCGCCCAGGCTTTCGGCCATCCCATATAGAACGCAGCATGGGTGATGATTTCGGCAATCTCTGCTTTGGTTATGCCATTGTTTCGAGCAGTATCGAGATGGAAACGGAGGGAGGAATCAGTGATACCGCTGGCCATAAGGGTGGTGATGGTGATGAGCGAGCGGTCGCGCGCTGATAGTTCGTCCGTGCGTGCCCATACCTGCCCGAAGAGCACGTCATCATTTAGTTCTGCGAACATCGGCGCGAAAGTTCCGAGTTGATCGCGTCCGGCTGTGACGGGGCGATGTGTAGTGATGGGGTGATTGGGGGACGGATTCTCATTCGTATTGCCTGATGACGGGGATAGGGTGGCATCGCGTTCTCCTGCGGGATCGCTCGGGGTGCATTGCTCGTCAAGCTGAAGCTGGTCATAAGCTCGGAGGTAGGTTTCCTCGTCAACCTCCTGTGCCCAGATGGCGTTGCCGCGTTCGGGATCATTCAGCGTGATGGCCGTATGCGTCATAGCGCAGTTCGGAGTTGCGCCATGCCAATGTAGGACGTCCGGGCCGATATAGAGGGTCATCCCTGGGCGCAGTACGATAGCTGGCTGCCCAACTTCCTGGTAGATGCCTAATCCGTCGGTCACAATCAAGGTTTGGGATACGGGATGGAAGTGCCAGTAGTTGCGGCATCCGGGGTCGAATTGAACGGCGGCAACTGCTATTTCTGGCGCGACGGTATCCATACGCAATCGGGCGTTTCCGGTGAAAAATCGAGGATCAACTGGTTGCCAGTCGGCTGATGAGGTGCTCATCGTCGTGTTCTCCTAAGTCTGATTGACGGCGAGAATAATTTGCCGTTTCGATATAGCCACGGTAAAACATGAAGTGAACTTTAAGTCAAGCCTTGTGGTAAACCAGTGGAAAAGGAGAAGCAGCCGTGGAGTACAGCATTGGAAAAGCCGCTGAGATGTGCGATTTACCGGCTTCAACCCTGCGCTATTACGAAAAGGAAGGCCTGGTAGAACCGGCGCGAACTCCGGCTGGTGTGCGCCGCTATAGTGAGGAAGATATTGCCTGGCTGCAATTTATCGACCACATGAGATCAACTGGCATGAGCATTGCTGACCTCGCTCGCTACGTAAAGCTACGCCGTGCAAAGGTCGCGGGGGCAGAGCGCGAGCTACTGGAAATCATGCTTCGTCACGAGCAACATTTAATTGATAAATTGGCGCATTACCAGACGAATCTGGAACTTGTGCAGTACAAGATTCGCATGTATCAATCTGAGCTTGCGGAGCAGGACGTCGATTTGTTCGAGCTATATAAAGATCGGCAGTGTGCCAATCCGCGAAAAGGTAAAACCTCGTAGCCCAGGGCAGAAAATGCAGAGAGGCTAGTCGGGTTTTCCGCTAGGCAGAGCTGGAAGTATCTGCAGTGCGGGTTAGTGGCGCCGCAGATGGTAGCGCCGCATCCCGTCGGGTAATCATTTGATGTGGCTGTCAGATATGTGTTTTGATTCATTCAATTTTAATGTCGAGATAATGGCGTGAGGGGTTGCCAGTGCGTTAGTTGGAAATAGCCAGGGGTTTGATGGTTGATGTTCGGCACATCTGCAAGGGGGCGCCTCCGATGGGCTGGTGGTTTCTGCTGGTAGTTCTGCCGAGAATTTTGCTACTACTCGGTAGCCGCTTGGTGGCTAATTACCGTCAGCACTATATGAAACTGGATAAAAAGTACTGATCTGAAACATGGGGTGGGATCGTTGACCAGGAGGAGATTAGCCGCAGTCTGTGTTTTTCTGTCGTCAACTCTGCTACTGGTTCTACCGTCAGTTCGACTGCCATGATATTCCGGAGTTCCTCGCCACCACGAGCATCGGTTCTATCGTCAGTTCTGCCCACAGCTCTGTTGTAAATCGACTCCTCATCCTTATTCTTCCCGCTTTTACGGGCGATGTTTGGTGGGTGCTCGTTACCAACTTGGCCAGGCGTTATGCAGATACTATGCCTGGGCGAGATATGCCAAGACGCCTGTGCGTAAGCGCTGTAAGCCGTCATCAAGCTGAGATCTCGGGCAGGCAAGGTTTAATCGCAAAAATTCCTGACCATTTCCACGGAAAATTGCACCATCGGAAAGGACTAAACCACTAGTTTTTCGGATGCATGCGGTCAACTTCGTGCTATCTGTCGTGATGGCAGAGCAGTCAAGCCATAACAGATATGTGGCCTGAGCGGGAATTGCACGCACCACGGGCAGATATTTAGCAAGGTAATCCTCGGCATGGCGTCGATTCTCCCAAAGGTAGCGACGTAAAGAATCCAACCACTGAGCACCGCGCGGGCTAAAGGCTGCCACAGTGGCATCGATTGCAAAAACATTCGGCTCGGCCACTTCGTCCCGATTTAATCCGCGCACAATATCCTCGCGCAACTGCGCATTGGGAACAACGACGGCAGCGGCCTGAATTCCTGCGATATTAAAGGCTTTACTTGCCGATAGGCAGGTGGCGCTAATGCGGGAACAGGTTGGTGAAGCTGCGGCGAACGGAATATATGAGCAGTTGGGAGCGCTAATATCGCAGTGGATCTCGTCGCTGATAACCGTCACCTTATGCCGGTCGCACATATCGCCAATTCGTTCCAGCGTTTGCCGATCCCACAGTATTCCCACGGGATTGTGCGGGTTGCACAAGATTAGCAGCGTGACTTTCGGATCGGCGAGCGTGGCTTCCAACGCCGGGAAATCTACGGAATATTCTCCGTTGTCATAACGTAAATCGCAGGGAGCGACTTGCCGATTGCTGTTGAGGATGGAATGAAAAAAGATGTTGTATGCCGGGGTGATGACAGCAATTCGATCTCCCACGTCGGTTAATGATCGAACCATAGAGGAAAGCGCTGGGACGACACCCGTACAAAAGTGAAGCCATTCGGGCTGGATGTGCCATCCGTGCCGTTCGCGCCACCACCAGCAGAGGGCCTGGCTGAAATCGCTAGGGACGTCGGTGTAGCCAAAAATTCCGTGGTTGGCACGGCGAATAATGGCTTCGTGTACGACGGGCGCAGTTGGGAAATCCATATCTGCCACCCACATAGGCAATTCGTGATCGGCAACATCCCACTTCATGGAATTGGTGTGGCGACGGTCAACGATATTATCAAATTGGCTGGTCATGATGTGGCTTTCGGGTTGAGAATAACGGTCTGTGTGGGATCGATTTTATCGGGGTCTAAAATTAGCTCGTCGATTCCCTCGCATTGAATATGTGCCTGACGTGGATTGAGGACACTAGAAATTCGACCAGTTATGTGTGCCGCTACAGTGGAGTATTCAAAGGCTAAGGTGGTGTTTATCAGGCGGCAGTCACGTAAGACGAGGTTGTCTATGTAGCACAGTCCTTGCAGGCTCTCGATAGTGCAGTTGATGAAGGTGAGATTTTTTGAGTTCCATCCGAGGTACTCTCCGACGATTGTCGAGTTGTAAACGGTGACGTTCTCACAATTCCAGAAGGCGTCTTTTGAGAGCAAAATGGCGTCATGAATTTCGATATTTCGCCCGCCATCAAAGGCGTAGTTCCCAGTTAGTCGCAGGTTGTGAGCGGTGAGATTGTGGCAGTTCATGGCGAAGTAATCGCCTTGGGCGCTGACGTCGTGCATTGTGACGTCGGTGCAGGACCACAGGCTTTCTAACGCATTGGGCATATCGACATGTGTGAGTGTTATGCCCTGTGAGCGTCGGAACGTTTTAGGTGCTGCAATGAGGGAATCTGATATGCGGATGTCGCTGGTGTACCAGATACCGGAGCGCGCAGTGTCAAGCAATGCGCAGTTGCGTAGCTCAATATCGGTGCAATACCACAGGGGGTATTTCCATTGGAAGCTGGTGGATTCGATAGCGAGGTGCTGGCTTTCCTTCAGGGGAGATTCGCCATTGAGAAAAGTGCTATCAACGATGTTGAGATCGTGTGCATGGAAAAGCGAGCGTTCGCCCGTGTGGACTTCTCTGGTGAGGGTCTGTGCGTAGGGGAGGGGCATATTGCGGTCAGCCGTCCTTTCTTGGCAAGGGTGTGGAATGGGAGAGGGTGAGAACGTGTGAAGTATGAGGGGTGATTGAATCTAGGTCGGGCAGGGAGCTCGTGGTGATTCTTCCGAGTGGGGTGTACTCCCATGAGTTTTGCCCGAGCATAACGACGAGGGTATTTCCTTGGTAGAGCAGGATATCGCCACGGGTGGCGCGGTAGGGCCGATCGGAGCGAGTGATTTTTGTAGGTAGCTCACTGACTAATTCAAATCCGCCGTAGGGCTGAGCGTTGAGGGATAGTGCTTGAGATTCACTTAATTGGGCAAGCTGGCTGACTGTTGCGCTGTTTTGCCAGGCGACGTCAAGGGGGTGTCCGTCAATTGTTAAAAAGAGTGCGGTGGTATTCACGGTGGATTCCTCGGGTGCGAGATTGCTGGATGGGGTGGAGCTGTGATGCTCGTGGGGAGCGTCTGTTGATTGGGTGGTGGCGCATCCAGATGGGCTGACGAGTAGCGCCAATAATAGGACTAGTCGGGTAGAAGCGGATATGCGCGCTGGCATGCTTGCTCTCCTTAGCTAGTGATGGCGGGATGGCAGGGAGACTGTTTGTACAATCACCCTAAAACTTAAACTTAACTCTAAGTCAATTGCATGAGTGTGTGATCGAGGTAATGTGCGCCAGGGGTTGTATCGTGTGCGTTAAAGAGGTGGGGTTTGGCGATTGGGGCATGGCAGTAGTGGGCGGGATAGGGGTGTATGGGTGTATGCGCCCCTTGTGTGTCGGGCTGAGATTCGGTGTTGTTTGGGCTGATGTGGATGTATATGTTTACGAGCCTGGCGCCGATATCGCAATATTGCCGTATTCACCTCTACTGGTTACAGGGGGGGGGCGAGAGTTGGAAAGGGGGTTCCTCGCGGCTGGGTATGCCTGTGGTAGCGCCGCATCCCGTCGGGTAATTATTTGATTTGTGTCTGTCAGATATTTGTTTTGATTCATTCAATTTTAATGTCGAGATAATGGCGCGAGGGGTTGCCAGTGGGCTAGTTGGAAATAGCCAGGGGTTTGATGGTTGACGTTCGGCGCATCTGCAAGGGGGTGCGCCTCCGATGGGTCAGTGAAAAGCCAGGAGTTTTGTAATCAAACTGAGACGTCAGCCCCTTATGTTGCCGTCGCTAACTTGCTATACTTGGCGGGTTATTCTGTCGATTTTTGCGTCACGGTAGGAGCGATGCAATGTTGATGTCGGTGAAGAAGGCCCGCGTGCTGTGGGTCCGGGCATTGTCAATTCTTTTGGCCATCATGTTGATGGGTGGAATTTCCGGATTTTCTGGGATTGCCACTGCTGCGACAGTGAATGGGCAAACCAATTTTTCGCGAATCTATAATATTCAAGCAAAGGGAAATATTAAGATCACGGGAAATACCCTGATGATGCCCTCTGTTGATATTCATGGGGCAAGCGTCGTCAACGCTGCCATGAATAATCCGACGGCGATGAATAACTCATACTTCATGAGCCCCATTGATCTTGACGGCAGTCCGGAAACGACGACATCCTCAACGTCGGTAAATATCACTATCAATCCGGGCGCAACTGTTGAAAAGGCATTCCTTATTTGGGGTGCGTCAACTATCGCTGGATCCGGCTATCGGAAAGCAGATGGCACGATGGCGAACGGGCAAAATGCGAGCGATGCCGTGGTTTCGCAAGGGTTCCCAATCAAATTCAAGACTCCAAAAACGCCGAACTACACCACTATTCGCCCGGTACAAGTTAGCCGGTTCACCAACTATAAGAAAGATTACACGGCATACGCCGACGTCACAGAACTGGTGAAAGCCGGCGGTCAGGGAACGTATTGGGCTGGAGATGTGGCCCTTTCAACGGGTTTGGATACCTATGCGGGATGGTCACTGGTTGTTGTTTACAAGGATGATTCCAAGCCTAAGAATGACATGTCGGTATTCTTTGGCCATCAAACAGTCTCCGGTAGCGCCGTCTCTATTTCACTGACGGGCCTAGTTACCCCTCCGAGCGGGCCGGTCCACGCCAAAGTTGGTACGGTCACCTGGGAAGGCGACGGCTACTATTCCGGCGACTACATGACAGTTGGCGAGACGCCAGCGGAGAAGAATCCTCGGGTGTCAGATAACGGTAGCCCCTCGACGAATTTCTTTAACTCCCGAGTGACGGATGAGGGTAATCAGCAAACTGATCGTAACCCAAACTTCCTCAACAACATGGGTATCGATGCCAAAGTCATCAATATCGACGGAGTGCTGAAGAACAAGCAAGATAAATTGGGCTTCTACCTGGGAACTTCGGGCGACGTCTACTACCCCACAGTGCTTACCACGGAAATTGAACAGTATGCCCCGGATGTCAAGGCAAATAAGACGGTTAAGAACCTCACCACGCCCGATGGCTTAGCTAAAGAAGGCGACATCCTGGAATACACCTTGGATATGAAGAATATCGGTTATGACACTGCAACCTTGACAGTGGCAACCGATACGCTCCCCGAGGGTGTGGATTACATCCCTGGTTCGATTGTGCACATGGAAAATGGTTCACCAGTAAAGCGCACGGACGCGAAAGGCGACGACGACTCCGAATATTTGAGCGACACCCGCAATATACAGTTGCACGTCGGCAACAAAGCTACTGCGAGTACTGGTGGAAATCTGGATTACAACCAGCAAACGATCTACAAGTACCAAGCTAAGGTCAACGCAAAAGGCGTCGGCTCTCCGATTGTGAACAAAGTGGAAGTCAATTATGCCGGTTCAGACGGCAAGGCCTCCTCGGGTGGCACCGCGTCAAGTACGTCAAATATGAAGACGGAAACAGCCAAGCCAAGTTTTGATTTCACTAAGACGAGCAACAAGGACAGCAACTACCGTCTGAATGTCGGCGATGAAATCGAGTACACCTTCACGGTAGTCAACACTGGAAACGTCTCGCTTTCGGATTTGAAGATTAGTGATGCCTTGGCAAATCTTGGTCCGATTACGACAACGCCGGCAGATAAGACGGTTATCGCGCCGAATGAAACAGTGACGGCGAAAGCCACCTATCGGGTGACTCAGGAAGACGTCGATCGGGGCACACTGGTAAATAACGCCACTGCAAGCGTCAAGGATGGTCAGGGTACTCCGCTGTCCAAGCAGGCCACCACAACGCTGACGGCTGATCGCAGCCCGGATATGGTGTTCACCAAAACTGTGAACAATCCGCCGGCAGAGGAAATGGCAGTAGGTAAGGAACTGACCTACACCTTTACCGTGAAGAACACCGGAAACGTCACTCTGAATAACCTCCGAATCGAAGATCCGCACCCTGGTATCGCGTCAGTCGCTATTACTCCTACCACCCTTACGCCCGGTCAAACCGCGACGGGCACGGCGAAGTACACAGTAACTCAGGATGATATGAACAGAGGCAGCATCCTGAATACTGCTAGCGCAAAAGCAGCACCGCCAGACGGCAAGGAAATCTCCCGTATTAGTACCGCGGAAGCGCCGATTAAGCGTATTCGCGATTTCACCTTCACAAAGACGACGGATAAAGATGCGACCTACAAGCTCAAGAAAGGTGATACGGTCAAGTACACCTTCACGGTGACGAACACCGGAAACGTGACCTTGCGTAACCTCGTGGTTGATGATCCGCTCTTTGTAGGCAAGACCATCACGATGAACCCGCAGGATATTGATCCTGGGAAGAGTGCGCAAGGAACGATGGATTACGTCGTGACCCAGGAAGACGTTGATCGGGGAGTCCTGAAGAATACGGCAAAAGCATCGTTTACCACGGCCTCTGGTTCCAAGATTGAAAAGACCGATACGGTGACGTTGGTTGGCGATCAGAAGCCGGCAATTACCTTCAAAAAGACGAGTGATAAGCCGGAAAATGCCAAGTTGCAGCTCGGCGACGTGATTACGTACACCTTCTCTTTGACCAACGACGGCAACGTGACGCTGAATAATCTGGCGTTGAATGATCCGATGCCGGGCATGCCGACGAAATTTGACGTCACCGAATTAGCTCCGAGTAAGTCTACGTCCGTCAGTGCAAAACATACCGTGACCCAAGAGGACGTTGATCGTGGCTATGTGGAAAATACCGCGACGGCCAGCGGAACTGATACGAACGGGAAGAAACTTGAGGCGAGCGATACCGTGCATTTGGACGTCCCGCAAGCGCCTCGGATTGAGCTGGATAAAAAGTTCACTCCAGCAGACAAGACGAACTACAAGCTAGGTGAAGAAGTCACATACGTATTTACGGTGACGAATACAGGTAACGTCACCTTGCACGATGTTGCTCTGGAAGATCCTATGCTGGGTGGCACCGTTGCACTGCCGGTCAATACCCTTGCACCGGGAGCCTCAACGACCGCCACTGCAAAGTACGCAGTTACGCAGGCTGATCTGGATAATGGCAGAATCAATAACACTGCCATGGTCACCAGCCGCGGGCCGCAAGGCGGTATGCACTACAACATGGGATCGGCCAAGGTTGTGCTGGATCGTGAGCCGGCGATGAGCTTTACGAAGGCGAATGATCGTCCGGACGGATACAAGCTCACGGTTGGTGATGAGATCACCTACACCTTCACGGTGGCAAATACCGGCAATGTGACCTTGCATGACGTGACGGTCACTGATCCGCTGCCTGGCGTGGGGGCCATTACGATGTCGCCAACCGAGATCGCTCCCGGTAAGTCTGCAGTTGGAACCGCCAAGTACACGGTGAAGCAGGCAGATGTTGACCGAGGAGAATTAATTAATACCGCTTCGGCTGTTGTGAAAGATCCGGTAGACACCTCTCATAGTGCGATGGCAACGAATAAACTCACGGCAGAGCAAAATCCAGGGATGGATTTTGAAAAGAGCACGACGAAGAAGAGCGGTGAGACGTTCACGCTTGGCGAGAAGATTCCATACACTTTCGTCATTCGCAATACGGGTAACGTGACGCTCAGCTTGGTGCGAGTGGATGATCCCTTGCCGGGTATGGAGAATGTGGAATTAGATCGATCCGAACTTGCTCCCGGTCAAGAAGCCCGAGGAACAGCGGAATACACCGTGACGCAAGCAGATATCGATGCGGGCACACTGGTGAATAAAGCGGTTGCTAATGCGCTTCCGCCGAAGGGAACAGCGGTATCACACTCCAGCTCAGTGAAGCTAGAGATTCCGCGTAAACCAGCCATTAGCCTGGAAAAGACGACGGATAAGCCGGCGGGGTATCAGTATCGACCAGGTGACTTGATTACCTATACCTTCAAGGTGACGAATACGGGTAACGTCACGCTCTCTGATCTGACGGTGAAGGATCCACTGGACGGATTGTCAGCTATCAAGCTTAATAAGACCAGCATTGTTCCGGGGGATACTGCGACGGGTACGGCAACGTACACCATCACGACCAAGGATATGGATCGCGGTAGCCTCAAGAACGAAGCTACGGCAACAGGTACTGCGCCTGATGGGCAAAAACCGAGTGCAGTAAGTGGCGTAACCTTGTCAGCTAAGCAAGAACCGGCATTGGCAATAGAGAAAGCCTCAACACAGCCGGCTGGTTACAAACTCAAGGCTGGCGATCTCATCACCTACACCTTTAAGGTTGTGAACACCGGAAACGTAACGATTAGCAATGTTGCGGTGCAGGATCCACTAGAAGGTATCAATATCCAAGAACGCGCGGATGTCATCCTTGGGCCAGGTGAAGAAACGACCTTCGATGCCATCTATGTGGTCAAGCAGAAAGACGTTGACGCAGGCAAACTGGATAACCAGGCAACCGCACACGGTAAATCTCCGGCGAATACGGACGTATCGGCGCAGTCGAATACGGTTTCCATTCCGTCGGAGCATAAGCCGGGGTTGTCGTTGGTGAAGTCGGCGGATAAGTCGGTGTTGGTTGCTGGGGAGACGATTACGTATTCGTTTGAGGTGACGAATACGGGTAATGTCACGGTTTCTGATGTGG
>NZ_JBKIWR010000029.1:0-13973 GCF_046599595.1 Trueperella sp. LYQ143
CCGCACCCCGGGCACTTAACACTCGTCATTCATAACAGAGTGCCAAACCCCTAAAACACACCAACTACAACACCCAGTTTCCCCCGCAATAACGCCAAAAAATCCCGACAAAAGCAACACAATTTGTCCGACCAATTAGTTGACTACAACCAACTAAAACCCCCACTTTCGCGCATCAACACAACGAAAAACCCGAAAAATAGCAACACATTTTGTCCTATAACCCCAAAATGTGTTGCTTGTGGGTTAGTCCCAGGTGTTGTGGTATGGGGTGGTGTGGTGGAGTTCGTTCCAGCAGATTCCCTCGCCCACAGAGTATTCCAAAACAAAAAATGAGGGCATATACCCTCATCCATAAGCCCTATCTTTACCTGATAGGAGGTGGTGCTCGAGGGGGGAGTTGAACCCCCACTCCCGAAAGGGAACACGGACCTGAACCGTGCGCGTCTGCCTATTCCGCCACTCGAGCCAGTTCGATAGCACGAACCAGTTTACACAGCAGACCCACTCGTGTCATATTCACGTCATACGCTATGGTGCGAATCGCATTTTCCCACACCATCGTTCCCAGGTACTCTGTATTCCCTCCGCAATACAGAGTACCCTAGGAGCAGATTCGACTTCGAGACACTGAAAGGATAGACATGGGCGCTTTCGATAAAATTGAACGCGGCGTCGAAAATGCCTTTGAGAACGTGTTTTCCCGCGCCTTCCGTTCCGATCTCAAACCCGTCGAATTAGCCTCGGGAATCAAGAAATCAATGGACGATCGGGCAGCAGCGGTTAGCCGTGATCGCGTTGTCGTCCCTAACGAATTCGAGATTTCCTTATCAGAATCCGATTTCGACAAGCTCACCGACTGGGGCGAAGCAGAAATTCGCGCAGAACTGACGGACATCGCCACCGAACACGCCCGCGAACAGCAATACGCCTTCCTTGGGCCGGTATCCATCACCTTCACCAAAAATGCGGAGCTGACCCGCGGGAAACTCGTTGTGCGAGGTCGTTCGCGGCGAGGCGCGGCTGCACCGGCAACAACCGGTTACGCTTCCCCAGAAAACCCCATCATTGATATTGACGGCGAGCGCTACATCCTCACGGGAACCGTCACCGTCATTGGGCGCGGATCAAACGCGGATATCACCGTTGACGATCCAGGAGTATCCCGTCAGCACCTCGAACTGCGCATTACCCCAGGCGGAGTGATCGCCACCGATTTGAACACGACGAACGGTTCATACGTCGAAGGTCATCGCATCACCGCCGCCACTTTGCTTGATGGCAACACCATCACGATAGGGCGTACCCGTATTTTATTCTGGACCACTCCGGAGTCCTCATGAGCCCACTTACTCTCACGCTACTGCGCTTCGGTTTTCTTGCGCTGCTATGGATTTTCGTTCTTTTGATCGTCATCACTATCAAGAACGACGTATTTGGCACAGCAATCCGCGACCGCGCCGCGCGTCGACCTGCACGCTCCTCGCAACGGCACAACACTCCGGCCGCGCAGCCACCTCGCCCTGCCCCCAACGCGCAACCCCACTGGCAGCTTGTGGTCAGCGCCGGTGATCTGACTGGCACCACAATCCCTTTGGGCAATTCTGCACTAACCGTCGGCCGATCTCCGGATTCTGCTCTGGTATTAGATGACGGCTTTGCTTCTGCCCGCCACGCCCGTTTCTACACCGACGGCGCCGACTGGTATATCGAGGATCTCAACTCAACTAACGGCACGTGGGTCAACAACACCCGGATCTACCAGCCTACGCGGCTTGCACCGGGAGTTCCGATCATCATTGGTAAAACGACGATGGAGCTACGCCGGTGACACTCTCGCTTCGCTATGCCGCACTATCTGACGTCGGTCTGGTTCGCTCTACGAACCAGGATGCTGGGTATGCCTCTAATAACCTCCTCGTTCTCGCCGACGGCATGGGCGGGGCTGCAGGTGGCGATATTGCCTCCTCGGTAGTCGTCGGCCATTTGGCGAGAATTGATGACATTCACCAGGCAGAAGATCTCCTCTCTCTCCTGCACACCACACTCGAAGAGGCCCATAGCGAACTTATTGAACGTGCTGAAGAACAAACTGAACTAGCTGGTTTAGGGACGACGTGCATTGCCATCTTGCGTTCCTCGAATAAATTAGCGATGGCACATATTGGGGATTCTCGGGCATACCTGCTACGGGAAAACGCCCTCATGCAAATCACCAAGGATCATACCCTCGTCCAATATCTCCTCGATCACGGAGAAATCACTGCCGAAGAAGCTGCAAATCACCCCAAACGAAACGTGATTATGCGCAATATCGGCGACACTCCAGAACCACTCGACATCGATGCCTCCTTGCGCGTCGCCATCCCTGGGGATCGCTGGCTACTGTGTTCCGACGGGCTGTTCGGCGTTGTTTCCGACGAACGAATCGCCCAGACGCTTATCGACTATCCTGACGTCGATGCATGTACCCAGGAGCTTATTGATCTCGCACTAGCTGGGGGCGCTCCAGATAACGTCACAGTTATTGTTGCCGACATCGTTGATGACGATACCGAAGAACCTCACGCTGATCGTGGTCCACTCATTGTTGGATCGGCCGCCATTGACGCCGCCAAACCAACCCGTGGCGGGCAATCTGCTGCCGCACAGGCCGCCGCATTGCGCCGATCGCACGCCGACGCGGCACCGGATAATGAGATTCAGGACGACGACGCCCCCGCACCCACCCCGCTTCGTCGAATCTGGGCGCGCCTCGGGGTGACTATCGTTATTCTTCTCGTCCTCCTCGGCGCGGGATTTGGCTCATATTCCTGGTCACAACGGCAGTATTACGTCAGTACCTCAGAGGGGTATCTTGCTATTTTCCAAGGCGTTCCTAATGATCTTGGGCCAATTAAGCTCTCCCATCTGCATACCAAGACCACCATTCGCCTGACGGATCTTGCCCCCGTGGCACAAAGCCGTCTTGATTCGCCGATTACCCGCGGATCGCTGGAAGAAGCCGAAAAAGTAATCGCAGATCTCGCCGCCCATGAACGAGATAGTAGTAAAGATCCCGCAGGAACGAACCCCGCACCGTCAAATACCCCGTCTCCGTCGGTATATCCTCCGACAGAGAATCGCCCAGGTACCACCCCTACCGGCGGTACGGCACCCAGTGGGAATACCCCCAGCGCACCAAGCGGGCTCCCCACCTCACGCGACGACGCCACGCCTCGTATCTCGCAAACGCCGCGCACTCAGCCAACAGTCCCCCCAGTCACCCAAGAAAAGGATCACGACCGATGAGCGTGGTCACGCAACAGCGCGCACGCACCGGGCGACTGCGAGAAATTGGGCTTCTCGTCATCGCCCTAGTTATCTGTGCTATCGCCTGGATCTTGGTGTATCACGCGGAAACAGAACATGCAACGAGCCCTGTTCCACCACGTTTTGCCCTCATCATGGCTCTGGTGGTCATAGCGGTCTGTATAGCCCATATCTTTATCCGACGTTGGGCGCCCTGGGCTGATCCAACCTTCTTTCCCATTGCGGTCGCATTAACCGGCCTCGGATTGGTCATGATCCACCGTATCGACTTTGCCCTAGTGGCTCGCGGAGGGGCGCCAGAGCTGACGGGGCAAGCACGGCTGGCAGTACTCGGATTGATCCTCATGGTAGCCACAGTTGGTATCCTTCGCGACCACCGTCGATTGCGCCGAGTCACCTACCTATCGCTGATCGGTGGCACATTTCTACTGCTCATGCCCATGATTCCGGGGCTGGGGCGAACGATTAATGGCGCACGAATCTGGATTCACTTCGCTGGATTTTCCTATCAGCCTGCCGAGATGGCAAAAATTCTGTTTGCAATCTTCTTTGCCGGTTACCTCGTCGTGCAGCGAGACAACCTGGCATTAGCGGGTAAGAAATTCTTTAGGATTCAGTTGCCGCGCGCTCGGCATTTTGCCCCGCTCCTCGTCGCCTGGATTGCCTGTATGGGAATCCTGATGATGGAACGCGACTTCGGCACTGCGATCCTGTTCTTTGCCTTGTTTATCGCCCTGCTCTACATCGCTACCGAACGTATCTCATGGATTATCTTCGGCGGGCTGTTAACCATCGTCGGGGTGTATGCGATTGTGCAGATTATGCCGCACATCCAGGCGCGTTTTGAAATTTGGCAGCACCCCCTGGATCCTGATATTTACAACTCTGCGTTCGGCTCTTATCAGCTCGTCCAAGGCTGGTTTGGAATGGCCTCCGGCGGCATGGTAGGCACTGGTTTTGGGCAAGGCTATCCCACAAACTCTTTCGCTGCGAACTCTGATTTCATCATCGCCTCTTTCGGGGAAGAAATCGGACTGATTGGCCTGCTCGCCATTTTGGCAATCTTCTTACTCTTCGTCTCGCGCGCCTTTAAGGTTGCCATCGATCTGCGTGATGGTTTTGGAAAACTTCTTGCTTCTGGATTGGGCTTCGTCATCGCTGTGCAATGCTTCGTCGTTGTTGGCGGAGTAACCGGCGTTATTCCATTAACTGGTTTAGCAATGCCGTTCCTGGCTTTAGGGGGATCTGCCTTGCTGACCAACTGGATTATCGTGGGATTACTCTTGCGTATGTCTGACGCGGCCCGCCGTCCGTACACTCCTACAGCTCCGCCGGTATCAAGTGGCGACTCAGGTGATCTCACCCTGACCGATCCTGCCACAGCTCCCTCACCCGAAGAAGCAGACCGGCAACCAACGGTGGTGGTATCCCGATGAATCCCCCCTTACGTAAACTCACTGCCATCGTCATCGTCATGTTTCTCACCCTCATGGCGGCGGCGACGTCACTCCAATTCTTCCGAGCAGACTCGCTCAATGCTGACGCGCGCAACGTTCGCACTCTCTACAAGCAGTACGGGATAGATCGCGGTCCGATTATCGTCGCCGGAGAAGCCATTACCGGCTCCACTGCCGTTGATTCGCCTTACCGTTACCAGCGCACCTACTCCCACGGAGAGCTATATGCGCCCATTACCGGCTATTTTTCCGTCGTGTATAACTCAATGACCGGAATGGAACGCGCTGAAAACGGGGTGCTATCCGGAAGCTCAGACGAACTTTTCGGCCAACGCCTCAACGAACTGATCTCTGGTAAAGAGCCACAAGGCGGCGGTGTTTCTCTCACAATTAATCCCCGAGCTCAACAAGCTGCCTGGGATGCGCTCGGCAACCAACGAGGTGCAGTCGTTGCTATTGAACCAGAAACCGGAAAAATTTTAGCTTTAGTTTCCAAACCCACTTTTGATCCGAATATCATCGCCTCGCATGATGTTGCCACTGCACAACAAGGCTGGAATAGCTACGAATCAGATCCCGCCCATCCGCTAGAAAATCGAGCTATCGGTGGCGATCTCTTTGCCCCTGGTTCAGTGTTTAAGCTCATCACGGCTTCGGCAATGTTGGAATCCGGGATTACCGCCGATACTTTGATCGACGCCCCCACGACCTACACCCCTCCGCAAACCGATCACAAGATCTTCAATCCTGGGCAGCGCCCCTGCGGAGATGGTTCCGGAAAAGTTCCACTACGGCAGGCGTTCTTACAATCCTGCAATACCGCATTTGCTATTGGTGGGCAACGTCTCGGGCAAGATGCCATGACGAAAATGGCAGAAGCCTACGGATTCCACACCAATTTCGAGATTCCATTGGAAACGCGAGGAGCGGTCTTTCCCAAGAATTCCTCCGAAGCAGCCTTGGCGATGGCCTCTTTCGGGCAGCAAGATGTGCGCGTCTCGCCTCTGCAAATGGCAATGGTTGCGGCAGCAATCGCAAATAACGGGGTACTTATGACCCCTTATCTCGTCGATCAAACCCTATCTGCCGATCTGGCCGTGTTATCCCAAACTGAACCACATGAATTTAGCCGTCCAATATCAGCAAAAACGGCCAGTGATATGCGCTCAATGATGATTGATGTGGTTAACCGTGGTACTGGAACACATGCTGCGTTAGGAAATGTTCAAGTTGCCGGTAAGACGGGAACAGCGGAGATTTCCCCCGAGGTAGAACCACACGCCTGGTTCGCGGGCTTCGATGCCACCGATCACCCGCGCGTGGCTGTTGCCGCATTTGTGGAAAATGGCGGCGATGGTGGCGAGGTGGCCGGCCCAGTAGCTCGCGCGGTTATTGAAGCGGTGGTGAGCCAATGAGTGGAAACCCCGCACACAGATCAGCACGTGTCATCGAATTAGCCCGTGCTATCAGGGCATATCCCCACGCATATCCGCACCAGGGCACCGCGGATCTTAACCCGTCGGCAAACTGTAACCGGATTGTAACGTTAATAGTTAGAGCTTTTCATCAGAACTGCGGCAATATGTTTAACGATGCACCCAGCATCCTAAGAGAAGGAAGAGTGGCATGGCTGAAGTACCACGCATCCTAGGAGATCGCTACGAGGTCGGTGATCTCATCGGTCGCGGCGGTATGGCACAAGTCCATCTGGGATACGATACTCGTCTATCGCGAACAGTGGCTGTGAAGGTATTGCGAACGGATCACGCAAGCGACCCGACGTTTGTTGCGCGTTTCCGGCGGGAAGCGCAGTCTGCTGCTGCTTTGAATCACCCGTCTATCGTTGCGGTCTATGATACCGGCGAAGAAACGATGACCTCAGATTCTGGGCGCACCCTATCGTTGCCGTATATCGTCATGGAATACGTTAAGGGCCGGACGGTATCTCAGCTCCTATCAAACGGGGACGCACTACCAATCGGAGAAGCCGTTCAGATCGTCGTCGGCGTGTTATCTGCTTTGGAATACTCGCATCGCGAGGGGATCGTTCACCGAGATATAAAACCTGGCAACATCATGTTGACCCCGGATGGCAAGGTCAAAGTGATGGATTTCGGGATTGCCCGAGCTATCGCCGACTCAGCCGCCACCATGACGCAGACGAACTCCGTCGTCGGTACTGCTCAGTATCTTTCACCCGAACAAGCCCGCGGTGAAGTGGTAGATGCGCGCTCAGATTTGTATTCCACCGGATGCCTGCTCTACGAACTACTAACCGGGCAGCCGCCATTCCGTGGAGATTCCGCTGTGGCAGTGGCGTATCAGCACGTCTCCCAAACTCCGGTTCCACCCGCCAATATCGCGCCCGATATCCCTGAGGATATTGCCCGCGTAGTGATGAAATCTCTGGCAAAACGCCGTGAGGATCGCTACCAAAGCGCGGGAGATATGCGAGCTGAGCTTCTTGCTGCTTACCGTGGTGAAAGCGTCTCTGCGCCGGCGGTAGGGTCGTGGCAAACGCAGGTTATTTCCGGTCCAACTCACGTCACCCCCGCTATTCCGGCAACATCCGTGACGGCAACTGCTGTTCCTCCGGCTTCCCCTGCCCTCGCGCAGCCCGCACCCGCGCCCGCGTCGGTAAAAACGGAAAGTAAAGAAGAGCCGCGCCGAAATGGCATGTACATCTTCTTGGGCATATTGTTCTTCGTGTTGGCCACGATAGGAATCATCTATGCCTACGTTTCTACTCACCACGAGCCTCCAAAGTCAGAGCCAACGGCGACGCAAATTACCGTGCCGGATATGCAAAACATGGATCAGACGCAAGTCCGGCAGACGCTGGAAAAAGCGGGACTATCTCTCGATATTGGCGATCCTGTCGAGCATGACACCATTCCCGTCGGCATTTTCGTCTCGTCAAACCCGCAGATCGGCTCCACGGTTAACGCTGGAAGCACCGTCATCGTCCATTTCTCTTCGGGTGTAGGAAAAGTAAAAGTTCCCGACGTCTCCAACGGCAACTACAACCAAGATCAAGCGAAGAAAGCTCTAGAAGACGCTGGGTTGAAAGTCGGGCGTGTGGATACGCAAGATATTCCCGGAAAGGCAAAAGACACTGTCACCTCAACAGATCCGCGTGCAGGTATTGAAGTAAGTAAGGGATCGACGGTAAATCTGGTAGTTGCTTCTGGTGAAATCATGTTGGTGGATCTGCGTGGCTTTGCCGTAAAGGACGCCGAAGCTGTGTTGCGCGATGAGCTACATATTCCAACGATTTCGATTACCGAACGGGAAACCTCGGATTATGCCCCTGGTGTCGTCTTAGAAATGACTCCTGGCCCCGGAAAAGTTCCCTATGATCAGCGCGTTGATCTCGTTGTTGCCAAAGCTCCGACACAGCCGCCAACAGATGCCTCGACGACAACGCCGAGTCCAAAGCCGACTGATAAAGATAAAGATAAAAACAAGAACGGCTGACGAGCGAACCCATAACGCTACAAACCCGCATAATGCCGTGGTTGTAGCTAGGGGTTTGCTCGGTGAATGAATTGATCTGATGGGCTGAGGACTGGGCAGCGGTAAGCAAGGTACAGGAGTATTCACTGGATGCCCTGCCACGGGTATCACATCGTCATCCAAGGCAGTCACAATCAATGCCGCCCTGCATAAGCGAAAAGACCGCAGGAATCAAGGAATTTTTTGTTACTCTCCTTCGCTATCTGGGAGAGATAACGCGAATCCAGGTGATCCCTGCGGTCTATCCGCGCCGATAATACATCCTGCTTCTCGGCGCTATACACAAGAAAGCGCTACGTTGATTATCGGCACACGTAACTGTGATAACTAGTGTTTTGCTAGTTTCCAATCGTATTGTCAACAAGTTTCGTGTTTTCCATTACCCAGGGAAAAACAAACTCGAAGAGCACATAAACCACTGCGAGGATCAAAATAAGTGCTTCAATTGCTTTGAGCCATCGCGGCCCTGGCAAAATCCGCCATAATGCTGCATACATCTACATCTCCTTCTTCGTCGCGGAGCTATCAGCAAAAAGATCTGTTAGAAAATATTTCTCGCCCAGCGCCGGCATAGAACTTGGCTGATCGAAAGAGGGCGACGAAACCCCTGCGGCACCGGAACCAGATGCGGCCGGATCGGCCAGCGGCTGCGGGATACCATCGCTTCGCTTCGTCCAATACTCGAATTCTGCATGAACAATCCAGCGTTCATTAGAAATAAACGGCGGATGGCACGTGGTAATAGTCAGTAGGCGTCGCGTCGGTTCTCCTGGGGCTGAGCCCCCGTTTTGTTGGGCGGCTAGGGCTTGGAATGGATCTGGAGCGATAGTCCAGGTCGCATCGGGAGCTACGATTTCGTGTCCAACGACACGATAAACCAAATACGCATCGGGAATCTCCACCACAATAGGATCGCCGTCTTCTAATTGGTCAACGTGCAACATGGGAGCGCCGTAGGTTTGCCGGTGCGCCGCCGTGGAGAAATTACCTACCTGGCCTGGCAGTGCCGTCTCTGCATAGTGCCCGAACGAGCCTTTATCCAAAATCTCTTCCAAGGCTGTGCCTTGCTGAATCGTGTAGGCATAGGTCAGACCAAAAGCTGGAATACGCATGACTCCGATCGTCTCCCCCTCAGCGAGAGGTTTCGTCCAGTCTGGTGGTGGCCCTGGCTGTGGCTGAGCAATCTTGGTGGTATCAACTTGACCGAATTGCTCTTGGATCTTTTCCACTGCAGCGCGTTGTTCGCGATTCGCTTCAATATCTGTCCACCACACTTGCCAGACGATAAAAAGCGTCAGTACTAAACCGATAGTGATGCACAACTCGCCGATAATCCCAATGATATTGATAAACAGGGATGGCTTTCGCCGGTCGCCATGACGGGTTGACAGGGTCGAATCGGCATGTGTCATACTTCATCCTTTGCTTAGGGATAGCCCAATATGGCCTCGATAAAATCTTACCGAAAACCGCGTGGACACCTCTCCATGAGGGACTTTGCAGTCGATACGTGCGTTAGCTTATCGCACCTGCAGGAATTGGTGGGAAAATCTGCCAGCAGCTAATTCCTGTTTTGGCTTTCTGTTGTATAGGCTTAAGACATCATTATCAGTAAAGGATGAAAGATGCCCGAGTCGAAGAAACGTAAGAAGGTCGAGCAGCGGCGTATTGCCCGCCAGCAGGCGCAGATGCGTCAGGATCAGAAAGCCCCCAAGGCGTCCCCACGCTGGTGGGTTCCCGTTATGGTGGGTTTGGCCCTGATTGGTCTGCTTATCATCGTCATTACCTACGTTAGTTCCGGACGCTATCCCATTCCTGGCTTAGAGAACGGCAATGTCAATCTCTTTATCGGTATTGGTTTCATGCTTGTCGGTTTCTTGATGACGATGGGATGGAAGTAGCTTTCTCGAGAGGAAGCATATTTCCGCAGTATAAGGCGGGTAGGGCAATCCATGCTCCTACCCGTTTGCTGTTCTTATCGTTCTTTTTTGATATTTCCTGCTGTTGTTCCTTGTTTATTTCTTGTTATTTCTTGACGCCCGGGAATAGACCTACTCACACGCTTCGTCCTATACCTCCTGCTGCACCTGCGGGATTTCCAGTTCGGCTCAGAAATGGGGAACGGGCCACTACCGCAGATTAAGCCTGACGTTTATCGCCTTAGTAACGACAAACGTTGTTAGCACGTACTGGAACGTCATATTCGGTTCTGCGGCAATCTCCTGCTTCACGTTGTTATCTGAACTGCATTGTTAGCACATGTTTTTCTAGAAGAATCCGCAAAATCACAACACATCTCAGCGGAAATAACATCCGTGTAATTTATCCCCAGGCATATCCACACCAGTGGAATAACATGCATGTAATTTTCCACAGTAGTGGATGAGTACGTGAATAACTATTGTTCTCGTCGCACAGTTCGTTCCACATCCCGATAATCTTTTCCCCAGATATCTTTCCTGGCACAGAACGTAAGATGTGGAAATCGACGAGATAGAGAAACGTTTGTGGCTAGCTAGATACGGTCTGAATACATGTACATGGGATACAGCAGTGCCGCTATAAATAAACACGCCGTCAGAACATTAACGGCAACTAAATAGCGAGGATTCTTTCGCATCACAGACGCAATACCTGCGTAGCGACGGCAGACTTTCGCTACCATAAACCACAACTCAATAATGAGAGCACCTGTAATCAAACCGCCAAGATGGGACTGCCACGATACCTGCGGCCATAACAAGCTGAATGCAATATTGATCGCGAGAACAATATAAAAGCTTTTCATGGGCACATGCCCAGCTTGAGCAACGACGATTAACGCACCAAATAAACCAAAGATCGCACCAGATGCGCCAACAATCACGTACTCCTGATTCATCAGGTAACCGATAAATGTCGCCACGACGTTTCCCGCAATTGCACTGAGGAAATATATCGTCAGGAAACGTCCCGCTCCGAACATCGGCTCGGTAATCCGCCCAATAATCCACAAGGACAGCATGTTAATCACGAGATGCCAAAATCCACTGTGGAGAAACGCTGAACTAATAAAGCGATACGGCTCGTAGTGAGCTATATACGGGTGATACGCCAAATCAATATACACCTGTGGCCAGAAATACTGCGCAATCATGACGCATACGCACGCCACAATCAGTGCGATGGTAACTGGTGGATAATCGGTAAACAGTCGGCGGGAGGATGACCCTCCCGCCGGTGAATCTATATCAGACATATAGCATCATATTGGGAATAGAATGGCTCATATAGCCGCAATAGCCCTAATGTTTAGTCGGTAACAGTAACAGAATTGATGACGATCGGCTCAACAGGACGATCCATCGGGCCAGTCTCTGCCGTAGCGATCTTATCCACAACAGCCTGAGAATCCACATCGGTAACGCGACCAAAAATCGTATGCTTACCCTGCAACCAGGTGGTAGGGGCTACCGTAATGAAGAACTGCGATCCGTTCGTTCCTCGGCCACCACGCTTACCTGCATTAGCCATAGCGAGCATATACGGCTCGGTGAAGTTCAATTCCGGAGCAATCTCATCATCAAAGACGTATCCCGGACCGCCCGTACCCGTACCCAAAGGATCGCCACCCTGGATCATGAATCCAGCGATAACGCGATGGAAGATGACACCGTCATACAGAGGCCGCGACGTCCGTTCATTCGTCTTAGGATCAAGCCACTCCCGTTTTCCGGTTGCCAGCTCAGTAAAGTTGGCTACCGTTTCCGGTGCCTCGTCGGAATACAAATCAACTGTGATATCACCATAGGTGGTGTGCAATGTTGCTTTCATGGCCCTATCTTCGCACATACTGAGAAAATATTGAGACTTTCCACAGCGTCATACGTGCTAACGGCGAAATTTATTAGATAATACGTGGCAAGGCTCTGCAATATTGTTCCACACGTGGAAAAATGGGTGTTGAGACGGATGGAACCATCCGTGAGTTTTGGAGGTATGTCAATGTCGTTTCTGTGCTGTAAGAGGAAGAGCAAGAAAGACAAGCTCATGCAAGAGGCTTCGTCTTTTGCCGATCAGGCACGCAATGCTGGTCTAAAGGTTTCAGATCGGGCGCTACAAGCTGGTAAAGCAGCTCGCACATGGGCAGCTCCACACGCTGAAATGGCGGCCGAACGTATCGTCCCGCTCGCGCAGGACGCCTACGGCAAGGCAAATAATGCTGCTCATGAAGCCTACGATCGTGCCCGTCCATACCTGAAGGACGCAGCCGATCGGGCCCGCCCCTACGTCAAGGATGCAGCCGCACGCGCGGAAGATACCGTTGGTCGTATTCGGGAAGATTACTATCCACGGGCCAAGCGAGCATTCCATGCTGCTATCGAAGAAGCCCGCAATAGCTCTGGTGATCTATCGAGCCGCACGCGTAGCATTGTCGAAGCATCTCGAAAAGAATTTGAGAAACCGACGAAGAAGCGCGGTCGCAAGCTCCTTGGCTTCGTTCTTGTTGCCGGTGCCGGTGCCGCTATTGCCTACGCCGCCTGGTCGCGTTCTAAGCCGGTGCAGGACCCGTGGGCGGAGTCCTACTGGGAAGATGTCGCCACCGCCGATGAACAGGGCGAGGAATCCCCTGTTGAGGCCGTCAAGGAAGCGGCGGATGAGGCTACTGACGCTGGAGAAGCCCGTTTGAACGAGCTAAAGGCAAAGGCACAGGATCTCGCTAAGGACGTCAAGGATACCGCGAAGGACGCCGTTAAAGACGTCAAGGATGGAGCAGAAGATCTTGCCGATAAAGCTAAAGATAAGGCTGGCGACGCCGCCGATAAGGCCAAAGACCTTGCCAATGAAGCCGTCTCGAAAGAGAAGGAAGCTGCTGAAGCGGCCGGTTTAACAACTGACGAGAAGAAGTAACTCGTCCGATAGTCGCTGCTAGGCCCACACCATTCGGTGTGGGCCTACTATCATTAACCACTACTTACGTTTACGCACCGATAAATACCACTCCGCATACACGCCTTCACGTCCAATAAAAGCAGCTTCGATTTTCAGTGAGTTTAGGGATAGATGGTGCTGCCCATGAATTAGCACTTGGATGTGCCTGCGTAGAGCAGACATCACCCTTGGTAGTTGTGGAATCGAGGATTCTATTCGAAGCCTTCGCTATTTGACAAGGTTGTTCACGGCTTCAGTGACGGAGTGCGATCGTCGAGTGTATGCCAGGGCAGGCTCGGGTTATAGAGCAGATTGTGTAAGTGGGGGTTAGTCCCAGCGGTTTGGTAGGGGCTGGTGTGGTGAAGTTGTTTTCTCGGGCAAAGCGTATTTTGTCTCTGTCGTGCCATGCTCCAGCTTCAGTTGTGGCTTTGGCTCTAATCCTCTTATATACCCTAGTTGTCGGGTGATGGAGCGTTCGGCTACGTCGTAGATCTGTTTGGCTGCATAGTGGATTAGCTGCACCGTTGTGGTTGCTGGTGTAGCACGTTCCTTGCCCGTTGGGGCGTCTGCTTTTTCTGCCAGTAAACGGGCGAACGGCTTGACCAGATAGCTGGGAGTTTATACTTCAAGTACGCTTTATGGGGAAACTAGGGTTATAGGACAAAATGTGTTGCTTGTGGGTTAGTCCCAGGTGTTGTGGTATGGGGTGGTGTGGTGGAGTTCGTTCCAGCAGATTGCGTCGCCCCAGGTGGGTATGGTGGTGTTGGCTTGTTGGTG
>NZ_JBKIWR010000030.1:0-11963 GCF_046599595.1 Trueperella sp. LYQ143
CACCAACAAGCCAACACCACCATACCCACCTGGGGCGACGCAATCTGCTGGAACGAACTCCACCACACCACCCCATACCACAACACCTGGGACTAACCCACAAGCAACACATTTTGTCCTATAACCCGGGTTTTCCTAAGTTTTCCACTGCTTTGCGTGCCGGCAGGGAAATCCACAATAGCTATTGGCTGCTACTAGGTGACGTGTGCATGTGAAAAACTCAGGCATGGGTAAGAACGTGAGGGAAGCGTGGGCTGATCAGCGGAGGGTCGGCGCATGCCATCGCGCCTGGCAGACCACGCTTGATCTGTGTTTCCCGCGTTGGTGTGCTGGATGTGGGGCGTATGACGAAGATCTGTGTGAGCAGTGCCGATCGACTTTTGGCAAGCGTTGGGATCGGGTTGAGGAGCACTTGCCGTATTTACAGCTTGTTTCCCCGATTGATGGGGAAATACGCGCACCTTTTCCGGTGGGAGCTCTAGGGGAGTACAGCGGTGTGCGGTCAAGAGCGATTGTTCGTTGGAAAAATACGGTGGATCAGCGTTTGGATGAGGCGTTCTATGATGTAGTGCTCTCTCGTAGCGGATATGACGAGATCGCGTTGTGTTGGCCGCATGTCATCGTCCCAATGCCATCGTCGCGGCAACGTATTCGTGCGGATCGTTATGTTGTTGGCGTGCTCGCGGCGGCGGTGAGTGCGGCAATGGGGGTGCCAGTGACCCCGATTCTGTTCTCCGCACATACCTCGTCGTGGCGGCACAGAATACGCGGCGATCGCCGGCTTTCGCGGCCAGCGCAATTTTATGATCGTCGAGTGAAGTCGAAGCTTATTAAATGCTGCGCTGGTGCCGATCTCAGCGGGTGTGACGTGTTGTTAGTTGATGATGTCGTCACTACTGGAGCGACGGTGTTGGGAGCCTGGAAAGCTGTGCAATCTTGCGGCGGTCGGGTGATTGGTGCGGTTGCGCTGGCCGCGGCACACAATCCACGGCAATTGCGTGGGCGAGGTCACATGTGAGCGATAATTTCGTATAATGGAGATACCCAGAAAGAACGTGCGAGCTTATCGCTACTATCGTCGGGAAGCTGGCACATTCAAGAGATAGGAGTGGTTAGCGCCCGGCTTTCGGGCAAACGTTCATGGGGTACAGCCATATTAGGGCGTACCGTCCACTTTCGGTCATGGCCAAGGGAGGTCATCATGGAAATCGTCGTCACGGGTAGAAACACTGAGGTTTCCGGAAGGTTCCGCGAGCATGTGGAAGAAAAACTCAGCAAAATTGAGCAGTATGCTCCACGGGCACAGCGTGTTGAAGTAGAGGTTACGCATGAGCCGAATCCGGCCCAAGCAGATACCTCGGAGCGCATTGAGATTACCGTTCGTGATAAAGGGCCGGTAGTGCGTTCAGAAGCCAGCGCGTCGGATCGTTTTGGTGCACTAGATTTGGCTGCCCAGAAAGTTTTTGAACGTTTACGCCGCAAGCATGAGCGTCGGAAGGATCGCCGTAAGGGTGAGCGTCGCGAGGAAGCGCCTGTTGATTTGCCGATTGATGAGTTGCTTTCCAAACCAGAAGATGTTGAAGCTCCAGAGGAAGCAACCCCCATCCCCACTCATCTAGGTGAGGCAGTGGAGAGCCCGCTGGGAGATTCTCCGGCGATTGTGCGCCAAAAGCTCTATGCGGCTCGGCCAATGTCTATTGAGCAGGCGATTGATGAGATGGAATTGGTGGGTCATCCTTTCTTCCTGTTCATTGATGAGGTTACTGCTCAGCCGTGTGCGGCATACCGTCGTCGGGGCTGGACGTATGGTGTTATCCGTTTGGATGCGACAACCAGCTCCTATGGCCCCGGAGACCAGGGCGAAGCCTAATATCGGGTGTGCCCTTGCTGCTGTTGCACGTGAAGTTATGAGTAATGGCGTATAGCGGCACTAGGGTTCATATACGCTGACGGATGGCGGGTGACGAATTGGTCACCCGCCATCGCGCTATGCTGGGAAGCTGTTGGCAACTGAATTAGGATGTCATGTGCGCGTATTGGCGGCGTCTTGCTCCGGCGCGCTGACGTGTTACGGCCGTGCACCTGGTAGGTTAAGCGCGAATAACACAGATGAGAAGAGCTTAAGAAGGAAGAGGTAGACGTGGCAGACCGACCGCTTCACGTTGCTGTCATTGGGGCCGGACCAGCCGGCATCTATGCGTCCGATATTCTGTCGAAATCTGGGGTAGAGGTGCGCATTGATCTATATGAAAAGCTCCCGGCTCCCTATGGTTTGGTGCGGTACGGTGTTGCACCCGATCATCCGCGTATTAAAGCCATTATTAATGCGCTGTATAACGTCTTGCAGCGGGGCGATATTCGTCTGGTTGGCAATGTGGAAATTGGTCGGGATATTAGCGTGGATGAGCTGCGGGAGCGCTACGACGCGATCATTGTGGCCACGGGTGCTGACCGCGACGCGCCATTCAATGTTCCCGGTGCTGACCTGCCGGAAGTCTATGGGGCGGCGGATTTCGTCTACTGGTATGACGGTCATCCAGACTACCCGCGCACATGGCCGTTAGAGGCTCGGGAAGTTGCGGTTCTTGGCGTGGGAAATGTGGCTCTCGACGTCGCGCGTATTTTGGCTAAACAGCCTGACGATCTCATGTCTACTGAGATCCCGCACAATGTGGAAGCCGGCTTGCGGCAGTCGCCGATTACGGATGTTCATGTATTTGGTCGGCGTGGGCCGGCTCAGGTGAAGTTCACGCCGATGGAGTTGCGCGAGCTAGGGCATGTGCCTGACGTGGATATCATCGTCTATCCAGAAGATTTTGACTATGACGATGGTTCACAAGCGGCGATGGAAAAGTCGAAGATGACCCGTCAAGTCGTTGAACAGCTAACGGAGTGGGTATTCCAAGAGGAAGAGGATATGACGGCATCGCGTCGTATCCATATTCATCTGCTTCAGCAGCCGGTTGAGATTCTCGGCGAGGATCACGTCAGCGGTATTCGGATGGAACGCACTGAACTGTGTGGCGATGAGACGGTACGCGGAACGGGCGAATACATTGATTATCCGGTGCAGGCAGTGTATCGGGCGATAGGCTACTACTCGTCACCGATTGAGGGGATCCCATTTGATCCGGTGCGTGGAGTCGTTCCGAATACGGCGGGGCGGGTGTTGAGCGAGCCTGATGGGCAAGTGCTGACTGGTATGTATGCGACGGGTTGGATTAAGCGTGGCCCGGTGGGGTTGATTGGCTCAACGAAGTCCGATGCGCAGGAAACGATTGGTCATCTTCTTGATGATTATCGGGCTAATATGTTTTCTCCGACGGCAGATGAACTGGGCTGGGAGTCTATGCAGACGATCCTGGAGAGTCGGGGGATTCGCTATACCACCTGGCGCGGTTGGGAGCTGTTAGAGGAATATGAGAAGGCGCTCGGTGCTCAAGAAGGGCGTGAGCGTATCAAGGTTGTTGAGCGGGAGACGATGACGGCAATATCTCGCGGCGAACCGCATGATGGCAAGCTCTATTAACTGTTTAATGCGACGAGCTGTGCGGGCTTGCTGGCGGTCGTGCTACGCCTTTCCTCATCGGCGTTGTAGGGATGGACGGCTCGTGAGGTAATGAGCCGTCATCGCAAGTGGTGATCGTAGCGCAGGTGCAACGGTTGCGAAGATGTGCCGTTAGGAACTGTCACAGTACAACTGTGGCCCTGCCGGAAAATTCCGGCAGGGCCACAGCTATTATTCAGTGCGTGGCGCAGTTAGCTATTAGCTATGCCTGCGGGCCACCGTAAGGCGCTGGTGGGGTCTGCGGACCTTGTGGTGCCTGCGGAGCCTGAGGGTTCTGCGGCATGTGAGGGGCCTGCGCACCCTGAGGCGGCATTCCGTAATAGCGCGGAGGAACCGGCAGACGTGGCGTTTCCTTGCGCAGGATGAGAAGGATACCTGCGGCCAGAGCGACGAGCGCGGCAAGCAGGGTGAAGATCATGCCAATGCCGATGCCGGCATCGCCGCCTAAGTAGCTAATGGCTTCTGAGGCGTCGCCGATCCTGCCCATGTCGATAAACATAATCAGCACGGTAATAGCGGAGAGGACGACCGTAGCGATACCGAAGATCTTGGTGCGTGCGTACTGCTTAGCGAACAGAATTACTCCGCACAGAGCACCGATAGCAATTCCACACAGCAAAGTGAAGATGCCATCGCCGCCGCCGTCGCTGCTAACGCCGCTGTAAGAAATGGAATCGCCGAACGCCGAAGCGCTGACCCAGGGCAAGAATGCCGAGATGAAGATAACGATTCCGGCAACGAAACCGGCCCACGTCACCCATGGTTGCTCAGCGATTGCATGTACCTTGCTTGCAGCGTTAGGAGCGGCGTGGCCTCCGTAGGGCTGCCCTGGCGCGGAATATGGCTGCTGGTAATAGCCGCCAGCTTGAGGCCCTGGATATGGTTGCTGGGGCGGTTGTGGAGCAGGGTAGCCACTGTTCGGCGGCACGGGAGCGCCGGCATTGTGTGGAGCGGGATACCCCTGCTGCTCGGGAGAGTGGTTATTTTCGCTCATATTATTCCCTTTGTTGTGCTTATTTGTTTTGTGTTATGCAACGGCGTGCACAGCACGGAGCGCGTAGCGTAAACCACAACTGCTCCTTGGCTAAGTATTGCACACCGCAATGCGATGATACGATGGTATCCACTTTTTAGTATTGTCGCGTCTTATCGGTAGTTAACAAACTGTAATGCTACGTCGAGTGGAGCGTTTTTCAGCAGGGCAATCGTGGCCTGGAGATCATCGCGAGACTTTGACGAGACGCGCACTTCATCTCCCTGGATATTTGCTTTGACTCCCTTTGGCCCTTCGTCGCGAATAAGTTTCGTGATCTTCTTGGCGTTTTCCTGGCTAATTCCAGAACGCAGCGCGCCGATGAGGCGGTATTCTTTTCCGGAGGCTTTCGGCTCTCCATCTCCGACGTCAACTTGTTTGAGCGATAGACCCCGACGGATGAGTTTCGTCTGTAGGACGTCCCACACGGCAAGCACTCGATCGGATGAATTTGCCGTCATTGTAATGCTTTCTCCGTTGCGTACGACGCTTGCTCCGACATTGCGGAAGTCGTAGCGCTGTGAGATTTCCTTTGCTGCCTGGTTGACGGCATTGTCAACTTCTTGAACGTCGTACCGGCTAACGACGTCGAACGAGGAATCGGCCATGAGGTTTCCTTTCTCAGCATTCGTAATGCGTATGCATATGCAGTGTATTGCACGTGACGGGTCTGTGGTAGTGCAGTGCTAATGAAAATGGGTGAGATTCTAGTGTATTTCTGGATTTTTCTGCAGTGCTGAAAAGGAAAATAAGGGCGGTGGCAGGAGTGGGGCGTATGGGAAATACGACGGTTGCTGCGGCGCAGAATGTGAGCATTACTGCACCGCGGTTATTGGGTTTGACATACACGGGGGGAGAACTGCTAATCTCAGTATTCGCGTGCTTGATATGCAGGCACACTGGCAGGTTTCCCGAGCGGCCAAAGGGAGCTGACTGTAAATCAGTTGCATTAGCTTCGGGGGTTCGAATCCCTCACCTGCCACGGCTGCGGCGTTGGCGGTGCAATATTTCGCACAGTTGACGAGGTATCGCACCACTATAAGTGGTGGTATGCTAGCCAGGGTTGCCCCGATAGCTCAGTCGGCAGAGCGTCTCCATGGTAAGGAGAAGGTCAAGGGTTCGATTCCCTTTCGGGGCTCGTTTCATTCTTATGAGAATGGTTCACGGCGAGGTAGCTCAGTTGGTCAGAGCGCACGACTCATAATCGTGAGGTCGCGGGTTCAAACCCCGCCCTCGCTACGATGATAGGGCATTCGCCTTATCTCCGATCAAGAAGCATCCGCTTCGCAAGCCGAACGTGAGGAAAACCAGTGGCTAGTAAGTCTGCAGACGTTCGCCCCAAGATCACCCTCGCATGCGAGGTTTGTAAGGAGCGCAACTACATCACAAAGAAGAACCGTCGTAACAACCCGGATCGTTTGGAGCTGAAGAAGTTCTGCCCGCGTTGTAACCAGTCAACGGCTCATCGCGAGACTCGCTAATCGTCTCGTTACACTGTGACCTCCGCCGGTGCGGAGGTCATTTTGTTGCCAAAGATCGTTACATCGCTGGAATGCGCCAGTCGCAGGTATAGCGGGCGTGCCCGTCATGTTCGCAATGGTGTAGCCGCCTCCCAGATGAGTTGTGAACTGTGTGCCCAGCGCGATGATTGCACCAAATTTATATGATGAATGGGTGAGGAGCGATGCACGCTTGTGTGTAGCTAGCTACCCAGCGGGCAAATACGTATGTATTTCGCGAATTTGCCCGCTAAGAAAATAGACTCAAATGTCATAATAGATAGCTGTAATCTCTGGCTGGCTTTGGTTTAGGATGATGAGGCAGGGGCAAAGTACTGCCGGCAGTATCTAGATGTTGTCATGGTGTTGTCGATATATCGGAGATCCTCTGCCTCTATTATGGCGAGGAGATAAGGAACGAAGATGAGGTTCTGTGCGGATGTTCCGGCTGAAGAATTCGACGCATTTGCTCGTCAGCATCCACAGTGTACGTTATTGCAATCCGACGAATGGGCTCACGTCAAGGGCGGCTGGAGCCATATTCTGACAGGTTTACGTAATGATGACGGAGAACTGGTTGCGGTGGGTTTGGTCTTGATCCGCTCGGTTTTGCCGTCACGGTTACGCCGTAGCGCCACCTCACCGTTAGCTATCTGGTATTTACCTCATGGCCCATTGTTGGATTATGCCAATGACGAGGTGCGCGATACGTATTTACGCCAACTTGGGCGCTATGCGCGACGCAAGCTGGCAATTTTAGTGCGTATTGATCCGTTCCTGGCGGCTGCGGCTGCTTCGCTTGATGAGTTTCCACTTCCACCCGATCCGCAGATTATTGCCATCGGGCGGCGCATTGAGCGTCTGGGTTATCGCCTGCGCAGATTTACGCCAGAAAAGCACGATAATATTCAACCGCATTTCGTATCAGTTGTTCATCGCCCAGATGGAGAATATGCTGCGTTATTATCAAAAAAGGCGCGAACGCTTGCGAATAATGCCCGCAATCGTTTCGTCACTACGGAATATGGCGGTGACGAGTGTGTTGATGATCTGGTCAACGTCATTGAGCAGACCGAAGAGACGAAAGGAATCTCGCTGCGATCTGCCGAATACTATCATCAGATTTTCCGTAGTTTCGGCGAAAATGCGCGAATTTATACGGCTTCATTAGATATTGATGATGCCTTAGCGCGAACTCGTCAAGCACGTGCCCGCGATGAGGCAGAGTTGGCGCAGTGCCCAGAACACGCAGGAAAGAAACGAAATCGGCTTACCGAGGCGATCCAGGCTGCAAACAAGCGTATTGCTGAGCTATCCGAATGTCGCGAGCGCGATGGGCAGCGGGTTGTGTTGGCGGCGGTTTTGGTGGTGCGTTTCGGCGAGTGGTCGGAGATGCTATATGCCGGAACGAATCGTCATTATGGCAATATCCCTGCTCAACATGTGCTGTGGGTGGACGCTATTACCGAAGAATTTGCCTGCGGTGCGCAACGTGTTTCTTTGGGCGGGGTCGCCGGAAAATTAGATGATTCGCTAATGCAATTCAAATCTCGGTTTAATCCGGTGGTGATTGAAAAAATTGGTGAATTTGAGCTCTCAATTATTCCGCCGCTATCGAAGATTATCGACTGGCGGTTAACGCGGCACTAGCATAGATACATGAGTTGTCATATCCCAGAGCCTTCTTCGCCAACAATAACGATCCCGCCAGTGCAATCGCAGCGGCGCCAAGGAACGCAGTGCCTTGCCCAAATGACGACGATTGAAGTCGGCGGGCAGATCTCTCAGCTCGTTGACGCCCGAACAGAAGCGGAAATCATTGAGGCTGTACGCGGTGCGGATGAAGCTGGTATGCCGGTTTTAGTATTGGGTGGCGGATCCAATGTGCTGGCAAGTGACGATCCGTTTACGGGTGTTGTTATCCGCGATATGCGTCAGGAAATCACCGAGATTTCTGAAGATAGCTGCGGTGGGGCACAGATGGAGGTAACTGCTGGGACCCCGTGGGATGAAACCGTTGTTTATGCCATTGAGCATGGCTGGATGGGCATGGAAGCTCTCTCCGGAATTCCCGGATCGACGGGTGCTGCTCCAGTGCAAAATATCGGCGCGTATGGGCAAGAAGTCGCTGAAACATTAGCGTCGGTTCGAGTATATGACCGTCAACGTCAGCGAACTCGTACCTTATTTTTATCTGATTTAGCTTTCGGCTATCGCGATTCCGTTCTTAAACGTTCCTTGCCGGAATGGGGGCCTAGTCCGCGGTGGGTTGTGCTTTCGGTGTTGTTTCATATGCGGCGGGCTACGCTTTCGCGTCCGGTTGGTTATGGGCAATTGGCTGATGTGTTGGGTGTTGAGGTGGGGCAGCGTGTTCCGTCTGCTGAGGTGCGTGCTGCGGTTTTGGAGTTGCGTCGGAGTAAGGGGATGGTTCTTGATGATTCTGATCGTGATACCTATTCTCTTGGTTCTTTCTTCACTAATCCCGTTCTTTCTCCCGAACAAGCAGATCGCCTTCCGCCTGAAGCGCCACGATTCTCGGTAACGAAAAACGCTGCGGTCAATCAGATTGGGGCGGCAGCACCAACGATCCCTGGGCAGGTTAAGACCTCAGCGGCGTGGTTGATTCAACATGCTGGTTTTCCAGCAGGATTCAATATGCCTGGTCCGGCTGCAATATCGGAGAAGCATTGTTTGGCATTGACGAATCGCGGTCAGGCAACTGCACGTGAGATTGCCGGCTTGGCAGCGCAGATACGCCGTGGGGTGTATGAGGCATTTGGCGTGAACCTAGTGCCGGAGCCAGTGTGCATTGGCCTATCGGAGGAGCTGGGAATATCGGCTGAATAGCCACTATGTGGCAATCCTGTAGGGAGCATCAGAGCGTGGCTAGGTGGCAGTTCGCTAAAACGAGATAGCAGCTAGCTAATCACAGTCGGTAAGTGGGGCACATGCGATGAGCTCATTTAAGCAACGCGCAATAATATGAGGTAGTTGCCGATCGCCAAGCGGTCGAAAATGCCCAGATCTTCCCAACGTGATGTTGTGTGCGCCGCTGAGGAATGACCCCTGGGGGATATGTGGGTCCCATTGCGGCGCAATGGAATAGATGCGTGAACGCAGGCGTGTTTCGCGCGCATCCGTCCAAGGAATATACGTATCCAACCCGCCAGGTGCTAAACGGGCAAGGTGGGCGTGCGAGGGAAAGAAACGAGCTAGCGTGCTGCCATTCCACGGCGCGGCAAGAGCAATTAGACCATGCACGGCCGGTGGATACTGGGATAGCACAGCGCGGGCGACGAGGGATCCTTTCGAGTGGGCAAGAAAAATAATTGGCAGATCGCTCGGAATATCAGCTAATTCGTCGAGGGCACGTTGAGCGAGAAAAGGAACCGGCGCCCGCATACGCCCTAGATGCAGGGGAATAACGTGTGCTCCCCACGAAGTGAGCATGGTAGTGATCGACTGAAAATATCGGGGAGTCTCGTAGATCCCTGGAAAAAGAATGATTCGCGCTCGCGCGATAGCGGGCACAGCTTGAGATGATGTCGAAAATACGCGAGATGTGAGACGCACACCGAGAAGATTGTTTGCATACCAGGTGTAGTCGCTCGCAGTGGCGAGGAGTCGAGTTAAGGGATGGTGAGATCCGTTTCGGTTTCTTGCCTGCATGAGATCTACTTTGTGTTTCGGTGCTGTGCCAAGCGGGCTAATTCGTCGGGCTGCATAAGCGAGATCGCGCATTGGGCGACGTCGTCGTCATCGTTGTAGAGCGTAGAGTGAGCTGCCCCCAAGATAGTGACGCTTTGGGATTGAGGCAGATTCTGTTGGAGAGTTTTGATCCAGCTAGGTGGGGCAAGATAGTCATGTTGCCCGCGAAGGAAGATGATGTCGGCGTGCTCTGCCAGGGAAATCCGATTCTCGATAGGGTAGCGGAGCATGATAGGCAAGGTGGTAAAGAACCAGTCTTTAGCACAGCGCATATATGCCAGCGCTGCCACCGCCATGAGATTTCCTTTCTCGTAGATACCGGATTGGAGGTATCGGGCAAATGCGATAGGGAGATGACGTTCAGCGGCGTTAACCGGCGGGCCAATCAGGCAGGCGCGCCGATATTTTTGGGGGCGACGGGCCAGTAGCTCGGTGGCAATCTGAGCGCCCATAGAGTGCCCGATGAGAATAGGGTCAGTGATCCCGTTGAGAGCGAGGGCAGCATCGACGATGGCTGCAAAGCCAGCGATAGAGCGTGCGCGCTGCGGGGCCGGGAGTCCTGCTGATCCGGGCATATCAAGCAGGAGGACTTCGCCGTATTCGGCAAGCGTGCGGGCGAGTGGCTTCATATATCGAGATGACATCCCGATGCCGTGAATGAGAACAAAAGTGACGCGCCCATCGCCAGGGGTGTCTTGTTGGCGGCGGTTCAGCCCCGCAGCGAGCGCGTTGAAGCGGTGGATTCGGATAGACATGCCGGCGATGTGAGCCAGGGTATGTTGTTCGGGGAGGAAATGGAGCGCTGCGGGGCGGTGAGAATCAGTGGTCATTTTAGATTTCCTCGGTGGCAAGCCATGCGTCAATTTCGCGGTTCCATTGAGTTTTTGCCTCGATTGTTGCCATTGAGGCATTGACGGAATCGCGGGCAAGTTTGGCGAGTTCTATATCGGAAAATCCTTGTTCGCGGGCGGCGACGTACTGATCGAGGAGGCGCGATCGGAATAGGAGTGGATCGTCGGCACTCAGTGCGATTTGGGCGCCTGCGTCAGAGAGGATACGTAATGGGACTTTTTCCATGCGTTCGTAGACCCCGAGGGAAACATTTGATGTGGGGCATACTTCGAGGGCGATTCCGGCGCCCACGATTCGGGCTAAAAGGTCGCGATCTTCGGCGGTTCGCACGCCGTGACCGAGACGGGTGGGTTTGAGATAGGTGATGACGTGGCGGATGTGTTCTGGTCCGAGTAGTTCGCCGGCGTGAGGTACGCTGGCGAGTCCGGCGTTGCGGGCGATAGCGAAGGCCGGTGCCCAGTCTGAGGTGTCGCCGCGGCGTTCGTCGTTTGATAGACCAAAGCCGATGACTTGCCCTGGTCCATTTCCAGCGTGTTTGGCGGCGAGTCGTGCAAGGGTGCGCGCGTCAAGTGGGTGCCGGATTCGTGAGGCGGCGACGATAATGGCCACTTGCACGCCGGTTTCCTTAGATGCGCGCGTAGCCTCATCGAGGACGATTTCTAGGGCTGGAGTGATACCGCCGACGAATGGCGCGTAAGAGGTGGGATCTATTTGTAGTTCGAGTCGGCGTGAGCCTTCAGCGGCGTCATCTGCGGCAGCCTCCCGCACGATCCGACGCATGGCGGCTTCACTGCGAACGACTTTGCGGGCCGCGTCGTAGGCGCGTTGGAAGCGAAACCAGCCGCGTTCGTTGGCTGGCACCTGGAGGGCGCTGGTGTCGGTGAGGTTGGCGGGCAGGCGCAGACCTGCGTCACGGGCAAGATCGGCGAGTGTGGATAGGCGCATAGAGCCGGTGAAGTGCAAATGGAGGTGCGCTTTGGGCAGGCTCGTGAGATCTCGCATGGTCATATCCTAGCGGCTTCATGTTATTGGGCTGAATTGTTGTTATGCCTAGTCCGCGGTGGGTTGTGCTTTCGGTGTTGTTTCATGTGCGGCGGGCTACGCTTTCGCGTCCGGTTGGTTATGGGCAATTGGCTGATGTGTTGGGTGTTGAGGTGGGGCAGCGTGTTCCGTCTGCTGAGGTGCGTGCTGCGGTTTTGGAGTTGCGTCGGAGTAAGGGGATGGTTCTTGATGATTCTGATCGTGATACCTATTCTCTTGGTTCTTTCTTCACTAATCCCGTTCTTTCTCCCGAACAAGCAGA
>NZ_JBKIWR010000031.1:0-10124 GCF_046599595.1 Trueperella sp. LYQ143
GGTGTTTTTGTGTTTTTTTTTTTTTTTTTTTTTTTTTTTGTTGTGTTTCTTCCCCCCCCCCCCCCCCCCCCCCCCCACCACACATTTATTCCGGCAACATTCACATAGCTGAGACGATAGCTAAATGAGAGCGTCCAAGAGTCAGCCGCTACGCACTTTCTTCCATGCTGTACCGCCGCCCGTCGCGCCCTCAACCGTCAGCCTTATTGGGCATTTCTTATTTTTTTGTTTCCCGTCAGCCAAAATCAACGACAGATCAGTACCACACCTGCAGGTCAATTGCATTATCTGGGCATTTCCCCTGCGATAATGCCGCATAAGCTGCCCGAAATTCGCCCTCAATATCCGCCATACTGGTAATACCTGAGCTATGTGGGAAAATCGTGACGCGCGGATGAGTCCAGCGCCAATCCCCCGCAGGTAATGGCTCTACATCGCACACATCCAACAGCGCATGATCGACCTGGGCAGAATCAAGTGCTACCCGCAGGGCCTCATGATCGACCGTCACACCGCGCCCAACATTGACGAAAATCCCGTGCGACATATCCGCAAAGAACTCCGTATTAATCACGCTGAGGGTCTGTGGCGTATTAGGCAAGGCAACCACCACAATATCGGCTTTGCGCACAATATCCCCAGGATCAGCCATTGCTCGAACGCAATCAAAGGCGTCATTATCCGATCCAGTGCGCGATAACCCGTTAACCTCTTTAACGAACGGGCGCAATAACCGAGCGATCGCTGAACCGACGTTCCCCGTCCCCACAATCAGCGCGGTCATCCCCATAGCACTTTGCGTCCCCGACGGCTCCCAGAGCTGATTATCCTGATTCTTTCGGAACTGCTCGAAGCCGCGCACATGAGATAGCACTGCCGCCACCACAAATTCGGCGATCCGATGCGGCATCGATCCCACAGTATGCGTCAAAAGCGTCTTGGTTTCGATAATATCTTCGCGCATTTCGTGGAACTGATCTATTCCGTCGGTAGCTGCATGAATCCAACGAATATTAGAAGCAGCCGGAGTAATTGGAGGGCGAATCCCACACCAGGCATCAGCCCAAGCCAAATCCGTTAACCGCAGATCAGAATACGGCACATATCGCGTCTGCATAACATCGGAAAGGCGCTGTGCTAACTCGGAAATCGCCTGTTCGGTAATCAGTAAGTGGTGTGGTGTCATTGCCAGTCAAACTCCTGTTCAATAATGCGTCGAGCAAGACTCGGCTCATCCGTGACGATTCCGTCTACTCCCCATCCTACGAGTTTTCGTATTTCATCGGAATCATTAATCGTCCATACATGCACAGCGTAACCAAGCTGATGAGACAGGCTGATAAATTGCGGTGTGACAACCTGGATTCTTCCAGCGCGTTGTGGCACTTGGACGGCTTCAACCCCACTACTGGCGGGAAGTTGACCAAGCAGGATCCGCGATGGAGTACCTCGCTGTGCCGCTAATACCAAGCGAGTTACCGCGCCCGTCCCCAAAGATGAGCGAACCCCTGGTAACAATCGACGCAACCGGCGCAAACGTCGCTCACTAAACGAGGCCAAGGAAACCCGTTTTTCCGCATTATGCCGACGAATACACGCAGCTAGCGGGCTCACTACTGCGCCGTGTTTGGCATCGATATTAAAAATCAGATCGGGGAATTCCGCTAAGACGTCATCAAGGCGCATAATCGGATTGCCACTGCGATCGCGAACCTGCCGCAAATCCGCCCAGGAATAGTGCGAGATCTTGCCGTGGGCATCCGTAACTCGATCCAGAATCGGATCGTGGAACACTACAACGTGACCGTCACGGGTGGCATGCACATCCGTTTCGATATAGCGAAACCCCTGTTCGTGCATAGTGTGAAAGGCATAAATAGAATTTTCTGGCACTTCGTGGCCGCCGCCGCGGTGAGCGAGGACGATAGGGCGACCCCCAATGGGCCACAATCGCGGGTGAGTCATCCAGTACTCCGATCGGGCGTAACTCGCAAAATACTACTGGTTGTCCTAGGATACCGCGTTCGTCTCCACCTGGCACTTATCCCCAGGTCAACCGAGTGTGAGATACGAGAATCCCTATTTCATTTAGTTTCATTAGCAAAATGCTGGCGAGTAGCAGAGGTGTTAGCGCACCGCTGGGCACGAATCGTTCAGATGTACTGCTCCAAAATCGTTGAGCGCCACGACTGGATCCAGTAATTCGTCGTGGTCAATATCGCCACCTCGGTGAACCTCAAAGTGCAGATGCGGCCCAGTTGACCATCCTTGTGAACCAACCGCTGCGATCTTTTGACCAGCCGTAACCTTATCGCCCTTCTTGACAAACACTCCATCGTCATACATGTGTACATACCAGGAGGTGTACTCTTTGCCGTTGATGGTATGGCGAATAATAATGAGCTGCGAGGAACGCCCCTTAATGCCTTCACCCGCATGAATAACAACCCCATCAGCAATGGCATAGACGGGCGTTCCCACTGCCCCCGCAAAATCTGCACCGGTATGGAAAGAGGGGCTGCCATCAATCGGATCAATGCGTGGGCCGAAAGGCGAGGTGATCTGGTACTTACCAGCTTCCATCGGATACACCACACGCTCTTCGGTACGGAATGCCGAATCCAGGCTGCTTGCTCCGGTAGATGCCGGACATTGCGGGTTCACAGGATGTTGCTCGGAGGCCTGCGCGTATCGAGCTGAATCAGAAGCGCCCTCGACTTTCGTCAGGGATTGCGGCGTCTGCGAATCGCTGCGGGTGAAAAGTGAAATGGGGTTTTCTAAAGCCATTGCCGGCGAGGCGGCCGTGGCGTGGTCAAAGATGGACAACATCAGGCCGGCACCTGCTGCCAGGGATACGGCAAGGGTCATCGCTCCGGCCATTAGGTACTTAGAAACAGGCCGACGACGCCCATGCTCCCGTGATACCTCGCGAGCAGCCTGATTAATCGCTTCCCTGATCTGTTCCGAAGAAAGCTGCAGAGTATGCACCTGCCCAGCTATTTCTTCCGGAGTTTGCGCGCTCATCACAGACGCTGTAACGACGTTAAAAATATCTGCCGCAGAGCCATCCTGCCGTAGCTCCTGTGCAACACTACTTTTCGTCTGTTCGGTAGCAGCCAGATCCGAGGCAATGCCCCTATCCTTCGGTGCCCCAGTATTAGCTAAGCTATGCCGCGCACGCTTAGGCAAAACTGAGCCATGCGAATTGGGTGAGCTAATGTTCGCACGCGCATGCCGTGGCACACGCACAGGAGAAAGCACTTCGTATTGTGGGATTTCCAGGTGGTTAGCAGTATCACCAGATGCCTGCGCCGCCTGACGCGCAAGGCGAAGATCGCGCCGAGAGGGACGTGGTGCTGACGTATTCGACACCCGCTGTTCCCTCCTTCTGTCGGCCCAAATTTCTGAACTATCTGTCGTCAACTATAACGGTTTTATAACACCCTCGCTATGCCGTTCCTCATATCGAATTCCGAATCCCATGTGAGGCTCCTCATGGCGAACATTTTCGCTGATGACAACGGCAGAATCACGCGTCCTATCGGAAAATACCACCCGTTTGGCTTATCGCGATACATCACACCCGTTGGCGCTAGCCATATTTTCCAATCGCCGCAGTATTCATGCCCGAGGTATATGAGGCACATGCATATTCGATTTGTGGCGCCGACAGCACTCTCACATCTATTTTTGCATCGCGTCACGCACTTCCCCGACCAGTTCTTCGAGAATATCTTCCAAGAACAATACGCCCGAGATCTTGCCATCAACCGTAACTGCCGCCAAATGCGCGCCATCTTTTTGCATGGAACGCAGCGCATTTTCTACTTCGTCTCGGCTATCCACAACAGACATTTTCCGAATCCGCCACGGGGCAATCGGATCATCGCGACGCTGGGGAACAACGTCAATAATGTCTTTGAGATGGACATACCCCAATAGTTGCCGACCGGACATCACCGGATAACGCGAATACCCCTGATGGGCGATCAGCACTTCAATCTGCGCTGGCGAGGACATCGGGGTCACTGAAACAAGATCGTCCAATCCCACCATCAAATCGCCTGCGGTATGCTCAGAAAATTCCAGAGCCGAGGAAATCAATCCCACATCCGCATCTAAAACGCCCGCTTGTTTCGACGCCTGCACAATTGAGGCCACTTCATCGACCGTAAAAGCCGCACCCACCTCATCTTTCGGCTCCATCCCCAGCAAGGTAATCAGATGATTAGCAAACCAGTTCAAAGACGAAACGATAGGCATGCATATCTTCGACAGCACAACCAGGGGCGGTACTAACAGATATGACGCGCGTTCTGGCGTGGTGACGGCAAGGTTCTTCGGCACCATCTCACCGATCACTACGTGGCAATACACCACAAGTATTAAGGCAAGAATGACGGCAATCGGGTGCGTCATTGCCGCGGGAACTCCAATACGGGCAAGCGGCCCTGCAATGGAATGTGCAATCGCCGGCTCAGAGACAGCACCCAAAGCCACCGAGCACAGTGTGATCCCTAGCTGGCAGGTAGCCAGCATTAAGGTCACATGCTCCAAGGCATAGAGCACGATCTGCGCTGCTTTCTTACCCTCATCTGCCAGCGGTTCTACCCGCGAGCGCCGCGCACCCATAACCGCGAATTCCGCCCCCACGAAGCAGGCGTTCAATGCGAGCAACAGTAAGGTGATAATGAGAGCTAATCCAAGACTCATTCGCTATCCACCCCAGAGATTCGCACTGTGTCAATCCGGCGGCCATCCATCGAATCCACGATAACGCGCACCCCGTTTTCCACCCATTCGTCACCGATGACCGGAATACGACCTAGCCGAGCCATCATCCAGCCTCCGACCGTTTCCCACGGTCCGTCATCGTCAATATCTAAACCTAATTCTCGCGATATTTCGTCTGGGCGCATCAGCCCCGGAATAATCCACTGCTTATCCGCAACTACTCGGGTCCGTGCCCGACGGCGATCGTGCTCATCAGCCACATCCCCCACGATTTCTTCAACTGCGTCTTCTAAGGTCACGATTCCGGATGTTCCTCCGTATTCATCAACGACGACCGCCATTTGCAGACCTTCCACCCGCAACTGGACGAGGAGTGGTGCAAGCTCAATTGTTTCTGGAACGCGCGTCGCCTCCACCAGCAATGATGCGGAGGTCACTGGTACATCTTTCCGAGCCGCATACGGCACTGCTACTGCTCGGCGCAGATGAACAAAGCCCCGAATATCATCGAGATCTTGACCGATGACAGGGAAACGCGAATGGCCAGTTTTCCGAGCCAATTCAATAACGTCCCAGGCGCTTGCGTCCTCGCTGATAGCTTCGACGCGACCGCGATCCGTCATCACATCAATAGCCGTTAGGGCACCAATATCAATAGATCGGGTCAGTAGCCGAGCGGTTGACACGTCAAGTGTGCCCTCTTGGGCAGAGCGCCGCACCAAGGCCGATAATTCACTAGCGGAACGCGCACCAGATAGCTCGTCGGCTGGTTCCACACCAAAGCGGCGCAGAATTCGGTTTGCTGTTCCATTGAGCAAAACGATGAGCGGTTTGAATATGACCGTGAATCCGCGCAGAGGGAAGGAGACGAAAGCTGCAATTCCCAGCGGCTCGGCAAGAGCCATATTTTTTGGCACTAACTCACCGAATAGCATAGAAACCACGTTGGTTATCACGAATGCGATGGCGATTGCCGTTCCGGTTGCAGCGCCTTGCGCCAAGCCGGAATTAGCTAACCACTTTTCAAATAGGGCCTGGAGCGGTTTTTGCGCGACATACCCGAGCAGAATCGTGGTCAGAGTAATACCTACTTGGCAGGAGGAAAGCTGCAGCGACAAATTATGCAGCGCCTTGTTAACTCGTTGGGCTTTTACTTCTCCGCCTTTGGCACGATCATCAATCGTGGCTGGATCAAGAGCCACGAGGGAGAATTCGGCTGCCACAAACAAGGCATTACCGGCGATAAGGAGCACACTGATAAAAAGATAGATCAATTCACTTGGCACACGGCACTCCGCGTTGTCGTTCGATCATAGGTGTAATCGTAGCGCACCTTTATTGACGATCTGTAAAACAAGTCCAGAAAGAGTCTTGGCATGACACAGGAAAAATCTTGACATAAAGACAATCGTCGCGGGTATCACACTATATTCGACGACGAAACTCGTCAAAAATAGCACATAGTGAGGGTAAGCTCACTAAACTTTGACGTGAAGGTAATTTCGTCTACCAAGTGAGGCAAGACAGTGTCGTCACCGAATGAATTCGGAGCCAACCAAGGCTTCATTGAAGATTTATACGCCGCATATCTGCAGGATAAAGACGGAGTTGGGCCGCAATGGCAGGACATGTTCCAACAGTGGCACGCCCAAGGGCGCACACCGCGCACCTCCCCCACACCGGCTGAACCAGAGCACGATATTCCCAGCCCGCAACGGGCATTCCAATCACAAGCAGATCGAGCCGCGACGCCCTCAACCAACGTCACCCGATCTGATCTGCCGCCTCAACCACGAGCGGCTGCGAATCCCCCGATCACCCCCTACGCCACCACCTACAATCTTGCTCCTTCTTGCGCCTCAGCGGATCTTGACCCCTACGCCCAGGAAGTCAGCACACTCAAAGGTGCCGAACGTGGGCTAGCAAAGAACATGGATTCGTCTCTCTCAATTCCAGTTGCCACCTCGGTACGAGCACTACCCGCCCGAGTCATGTTTGATAACCGAACCATTATCAACAAATACTTGGCAACAACGCGCGGCGGCAAAATCTCCTTCACCCATCTCATCGCCTATGCGATGGTTGAAGCCTTGGCAGAGATGCCTGAGATGAACGTGTCTTACACCGACGACCCCAAACCGTCGCTCATTCGCCCCGAACACGTCAATATGGGCCTTGCTATTGATGTTCGTAAGCCAGACGGGACTCGTTCCCTCGTCGTGCCATCCATCAAAGCCGCCGAAACAAAGACCTTCTCCGAATTCATCGCCGCGTATGAAGAACTCGTTGAGCGCGGACGCACCAACAAACTAACCATTGAGGATTACAAAGGCACGACCGCAACCCTGACCAACCCCGGAGGGCTCGGCACCGTCCACTCCATTCCCCGCCTCATGCTCGGGCAAGGGCTGATCGTCGGCGTTGGTTCAATGACGTATCCTGCCGAGTTCCAAGGCACTTCGGAACAGTCGCTCGCACGGCTAGGAGTATCGAAAGTTGTCCATCTGACCTCAACCTATGACCACCGCGTCATCCAAGGGGCAACCTCCGGCCGTTTCCTGCAACTCATGGAAAACAAGCTGCTTGGTCTGGACGGTTTCTACGATCGCGTCTACGTCTCACTGCGCGTTCCATACACCCCGATTTTGTGGGAAAAGGACGTCGAATATGACGCCGAACGGGAATTGGGCAAGCCAGCGCGGATCGCGGAACTCATCCACGCCTACCGCTCGCGGGGGCACCTGATCGCTGACACCGATCCGCTATCCTTCCACGTGCGTCGGCACCCCGATCTGGAAATCGGCTCTTATGGTCTGACGCTCTGGGATTTGGATCGTTCCTTCCCCACCGGCGGATTCGCTCACACCAGCCATCTAACTTTGCGGGAAATCCTCGAGCAACTGAGGGAAGCGTACTGCCGTACCGTGGGAATTGAGTACATGCACATTCAAGATCCTGCCCAACGGCGCTGGTTCCAGGAGCGACTGGAACGCCCGGCTGCTCCCATCACCAAAGAGGATCGCCTGCAAATCCTGAAGAAACTCAACGAAGCCGAAGCTTTTGAAACCTTCCTCCAGACGAAGTACGTCGGCCAAAAACGTTTCTCCCTAGAAGGTGGCGAGTCTCTTATTCCGGCTCTGGATTCGATCTTGCACGGAGCGGCTAACGACGGTCTGTATCGAGTCGCTATTGCGATGGCGCATCGTGGACGCTTGAACGTCTTGACGAATATCGCCGGAAAGTCATACGGGCAAGTATTCTCCGAATTTGACGGGCGTATCGACCCCAAGAAGTTCGGTTCCGGTGACGTGAAATACCATCTGGGCACCGAGGGCACGTACACCTCACCAGAAGGCGATAACGTCGGGGTATATCTGGCGGCTAATCCCTCCCATTTGGAGGCTGCTAACGGCGTGCTTGAAGGTATCGCTCGCGCTATGCAAGACGCCCTCCAACTTGAGGAAAGCGAATTAGCTGTACTGCCTATTTTGATCCACGGCGATGCTGCGTTCTCCGGGCAAGGAGTCGTCACTGAGGTACTCAATCTCAGCCAACTTCCGGCCTATCGCACGGGTGGAACGGTCCATATCATCGTCAACAATCAAATCGGCTTCACCACAGCCCCATCGAATTCTCGTTCCTCGCGCTACACGACGGACATCACCAAGGGTCTGCAACTGCCGATCTTCCACGTCAATGGGGACGATCCAGAAGCAGTGTGCCGGATGGCCCGTATGGCCTACGAGTTCCGCATGGAATTCCACAAGGACGTCATCCTCGATATCATGTGCTACCGCAAGCGTGGGCACAACGAGGGCGACGATCCCTCCATGACTCAACCCATCATGTACTCCTTGGTCGATCAGAAGCGTTCAACTCGTCGCCTGTACCAAGAGGCATTGTTAGGGCGTGGTGATCTTTCCGAGGTCGAAGCCGCCAAAGTTGAAGATGACTTTGCCGCAACCCTGGATAAGGCATTCAAGGAAGTGCGTGAGGCAGAAGTCATCCCGCACACCGATGAAACGGCTGCAGCACATGCCCTTGGCGTACCGGAAGCGCAGCGCGAGGATGCGGGAACGATGGTCGGCTGGTCAACCGCGATTAGCCCACAGGTAGTGGCTCGTATCGGCCATGCTCATACGACGCCGCCTGAAGGCTTCACCTTGCACCCGAAGATCAGCACATTGTTTAACCGACGCAATACGATGGCCCAGGAAGGGAATATCGACTGGGGATTTGGCGAATTGCTGGCCTTTGGATCATTACTGATTGACGGAGTGCCGATCCGAATGTCTGGTCAGGATTCCCGACGTGGAACCTTCACTCAGCGCCATGCCGTCGCGCACTGCTACCGTTCGGGTGCGGAGTGGACCCCGCTGGCAAACTTGACTGAGGATCAGGCGGAGCTGAAAATCTATGATTCTGCCCTGTCGGAGTACTCGATTTTGGCCTTTGAATACGGCTATTCCGTGCAACGCCCCGACGCTTTAGTGCTGTGGGAGGCGCAGTTCGGAGATTTCGCTAATGGAGCGCAGACCGTCGTTGATGAATTCATTTCCTCAGCAGAACAGAAGTGGAATCAACATTCATCTCTGGTTGTGCTCTTGCCTCACGGCTATGAAGGTCAAGGGCCAGATCATTCCTCTGCACGTATCGAGCGCTATCTCCAGCTATGTGCCGAGGATAATATGATCGTGGTTCAGCCATCGACTCCGGCTAATTATTTCCACATGTTGCGCCAGCAGGCATATAACCGGCCGCGCAAACCCATGATTGTATTCACTCCGAAGCAGCTTCTGCGTCGTAAAGGGGCACAATCTCAGGTTGAGGAATTCACGACGGGAACCGTGCGTCCAGTTATCGGTGAAAGCCGCGAGCTATACGGGGTGGATCGGGTGCTGATGTGTACGGGTCGCGTGTATTACGACCTGGTGGAGGCCCGTGAGGAGAATGGCGACGAACACACCGCTATTATTCGGGTCGAGCAGCTTTACCCGAATCCGGTTGATGAGCTGCACGCCGAGCTGGAGAAATATCCCAATGCGGAGTTGTACTGGGTGCAAGACGAACCGGCGAACCAGGGCGCGTGGGGGCACTTCCAACTGCGGATGTTCCCGCAGCTTGACCGACCTGTTCACTTGATCTCTCGACCAGAAGCTGCCTCTACGGCGGCTGGCTTGGCCACTATGCATCGCCAAGAAGCCGAGCGCTTGATGCGCCAAGCTTTCGAGCGTCACGATTAAAACTGAGTGACACGTTCCGCGCATTAGCGGATAGCGCGTCAGAATAGGACATCCGGTGTGGCCGGTTATAGCTAAAATTTAGTGTAGCTATAACCGGCCACACCGATGCAGAATGCTGATCTTAAAATATTTTCACAGCTGTAACCA
>NZ_JBKIWR010000032.1:0-9856 GCF_046599595.1 Trueperella sp. LYQ143
TAAGGAATAAATCCCGCAAATTAAAACACGGCTGGCCCACGTCTCGCAGACGTAAACCCAGCCGGATCAGCTCATATTCGATTTCGTCCCTGAACCGTCCCAACAGGAGGCTCAGGACACCAATTCCATTAATCAGGAGACCAAACGACAAGGCAAACCGGATAAAACAGGTAGCCCTAGTAGGGCGCCTGCTGGTTGTTCGCGTCGTGTTTTCTGCTTTATAGTGCGGGAAAGTTGCCGTGTTGCTTGGTGGTGTGATGCGTGTTATCTGGTCGTTTTTTCCTCTGGTGTTTTGGGTGTTTTGTGAGCGTGTGGGGAAACCATGGGGAGAGACTTAAATCATATAGAAAGACGGTAGGGAAACCCTATGAACCACCACACACCTAAACAGGTTTACAAGGTTTATAAGGTTCCTAAGATTCCCCATGCCCCCCTACATCCTGGCGCTAAAGTCCCAGCCAGAGACGCCGCGCCACACCAACACATCCCCTATAGGGAGCCTTTACCGTTCTACCCGTTTTCGAGGGGGTGAACCGGCTAGCGCGGAACACATGAGCACAAAACACACCATCACCATTATCACGATCCTTGCCGCGCTCGCAGGCACCCTCACCGCCTGCCACAACACCGACAACACCCAGCCAGCCACGCAAACAACCACAACCACCAGCACAGCCACATCCACACCCACGGCTACGCCTACACCTACAGCGACGGAAACCAGCAAGCCACGCACAGACCCCGAAGTCATGCCCTCCGGTCCAGATCAGCGAGTACGTTCGATAAACCAACAGGGCTAGTCGAACCAGGAATCGAAAACGAATCCCGTGAAGTTTTCTCCGTACCACGGACGCCACCCCATTAACAGGGGTCATCTTGATAGATAGAGATTCACAGTACAAGGCGGCAATATTCTTCTAACCCGCCCCGCGTCTAACACGGCGCATGTAATGACGCATGTAATGTTCATGTGATGCCTATGTGATGCCAACACATCAGCATTGTGGTACCAGCAGGGGAATAACGTGATTTCTATTGAAAAATCAAGGTTTCCCGCCTGTTGTGAGCGTCATGGTACGAATGTAATACCATTCCCGCAAAAATCTTCGTGTAAAAATCCGTCTATGCGGCGTGACCTCCCAGCCCACCCTCGGCGGGGTCCTCCCCCTACCCCCTAGCAGGGGAAACTACAAGGACGAAAAATATTTCACACAACAGCATTTCACATATCGCATTTTGTTAACCGCTCAACGCCTAGAGCCTGCCACCACTCCCACCAACCCCTACTATAGGGGTGTACGGGCAAAGGGGTCATACTGGCATGGCTGCCTGGCACTGTTTGCGCTCGCGATCCTTTAATGCCTGTTCTATTCGTGTCGTGCCTCTTGTTTTCTTCTACCTCTAACAAAGCGGCGCTATACATGTCAGGCTCTAGACGCATTCGGTCTATTCTCGTTGACTGTCCTGTCTACCAGCTTTCCCCTGTCAGCCAGGGGCGGGCTAGGCGTCTTTGCCTCACCTACCTTGCCGCTATCTGCCTAGAGGGTGGCTGACCGTTAGGGGGCTGGTCATGCTAGGCGTAACCCTTGCATGTAGACGGCACGGCTCACCCTACATGTCATGTCGTGTCTGGCTGACGTTCAGCCTGTTTTGTGTCTACATCTAGGCTTTAACGCGTGTTCTCCCCCGCCCTCCGTCCTTTTTGCTTGTTGCTTGCAGGGGGTGGCGTGTTTGGCTAGCAGGTAGGCGGGGGTGGTTTCGACCATACGGGGAGGGGGTAGCAACTATAGGGGGTGGAGTGTTAGCGTGCTCCGATATAGGTCAACGCCTCCGAAACACTCATCAATGGACTGTCCGACTCCCTCACCGTGCCAGGATCCTTATCGTTAGCTGTATTGTCGTAGTCTTGCTGGTCATCTAGCGTAGGCTGGCTATAAATCGTGTCTCCCTCTAGCGTGGCTGACTTATTCCAGTAATGCCGTTTGGCTTTACCGCGTCCAAGATCTTCAACGATCACCACACCACGGGCAACCAATTCGGCTAGCCGTTTCGTTAACACGCCTTTACGCCCGCCAAGGGATTCTATTTCCCTAATCGTCATCCCTTGATCCCCTGCCTCTTTCAAGGCTTGACATAGCTGGTTTATAACTATCTCACGGCTACTAAGGTTCACGGCTATGAGTTTCATAAACCCGCTAGGCGTATCCTGATCAGGATTAACCAGCATATTTGCTACCGTCACATCCAGCCCGTGCACGCCCTCACGATCCTTTGTACACACCAGAGACGATGAGCCCGCCCGCTGTGTGTCGAACGGGTTTACTGTTTCTAAACGAAAATTCACACCTGAGATATTCGCTAGTTTCCGATACGAGCCCGCCGCATACCGATCCCCCCGCCCCGCTTTCGACGTATGGTCGATCAACAGCACACACGCACCGAGAGCCGCGAGCGCTTCAGGGAAAACAGCGAACCATTTATCGACGTTGGTGGCGTCGTTGCTGTCTGCTCCTTCTGCTGATAGGGAGCGTCCTACCGAGTCGATCACGCATAGAACAGGGGCGGCAGAGTTTTCGACGGTGAGCCGCATAGCGGTTAGCCCGTACTCGTCGAGCGGGTTATTCGCGTTGTAGTAGGTGAGCAGGTGCCGCCGGTGCACCTGTAATCCTAACCGTTCCAGGCGTGGCAGGAGGGTTCGCGGGCTGGACTCATAGTCCACATAGATCACCGGATAGCCCTGGTTCATGTGGTCGGCGGCGATCTTGTTCGCTAGCCATGTTTTGCCCGCTCCTGGCTCACCGACAATACAATTTACCTGACCGGCATAGAACAAGTGATGTCCGTTGTGGAGTTGTCCAACAGTGGGGATAGCGGGGCGTAGGTCACCATTATCAAGATCAGTCCATAGGCGCTGTAGCGGGGTGGGTATCCACGGGGACACATACCCACCACTATCACTATCACTATCACTATCACTATCCCCTATTGTTGTGCTGGTGGGTGTGTGCTGGTTGAGCGTCTGCAGAGCATTCGCAAGGGTTTCCCGCCCCGATGGTTCCATACCACCAACCGGCACGCCTATAGTCGTGTCTGTTTCCGCCTCTGACTGTGCGGGTGTGTCTGTCATGTTGAGCACCGTATTAAAATCCGTCGTGTTAGACTCTCTCACAAGGAGACTCCAATTCCCTTAACCGTAGGCACACCCAGCCAGGGGCTATTAAAACACCCTCCTTTTTTTGGGCGGGTGTGCCTACACCCTTTTACCTGTCTATATTCCCGCTATCCCCGTAGGCGTTGAACGCGCTCGCGATTGTCGCTGTGGTCTCCGATACTGATAAGCCGGCTGCGAGCGCGGCGGCTCTCAACTGGTCCACCGTATCCATGTCTAGAGATATTTCGCCTTTAACCGCCGCGCCTGCCAGCGTGTACGCCGCCCAGTTCAGCACGTTGTTCCGCTCCCCGTGGGTGGCTTTTTCCATGCGGGATAGTATCCCGTTTATCCGCCCCTCCGGCGTACATAGCACACTGTTCAGCCCTGCACCTATCAGGGCGCGTCGTGTTTTCTTGTGGAGGGCTGCCAGTGGGCGGGCGTCTGGTTTCCTAGCGGTTAACGCGGCTTCGATCCCCGCTGGTAACGGCTGCCACGATACGCGGGTGTTTTCCCACGTGTAGGGTGCCCCTGTTGATGGGTGGATGGATGGGGGCGCGATCACGTAGCCTTTACCGCCGCCACGGGTGTCTATCCCAGGGGCGATCTTGCCCGCCGTGTTCCCTAGAGTCTGGTTCGCGGTAGTGTAGTACAGGTGCCAGCCGCCCGATCCGGTACGTACCCGCGTGGTTTCCGGTAGTGTGCCGCCACATAGGCGGGCGAGTGCCTCCAGTGTGCCGCCGTGTCGAGGGTCAACATCGACGACGAGCAGGGGCGGGGTGACCACTAACCCGATCATCGCGTGGGGGTATTTCTGCCACCAGGCTTTAACCTGTGCCAGATCCGATGTGGCGTCTTTCAACCCGTGCCGTGTCAAAGGCTGTTTCGCCCGCTCGCCCTCCCAGTGGCAGGGGAGGACCTGCCAGCCACAGGCGGCATACCATAACGCCCATGCGTGCAAGAATGCGGGATTATACGGATTCGGGAACACACCCATCACAGCAGCCCCGCCTATCTGATTTAACACCCTTAAGAATAAGGTGCATAGAGTCGGTTATCTCCTCGGATGTTTTCCCGCAATGTTGCCCGATCTTTATGATTTCTTTGCGTAGGTCGATTTCGTGATATTCCGCAAGGAGGGCTATTGTGAACAGGTTTCCCGTCCATAAACGCCACTCACCTAAACCTGCGTGCCATCGTGCTTTTTCTAGTGCCTCGCTGCCTATCCGGTGGGCGTCGATGTGGAATAGGGGATTAGATAACGGGCATACGTCATGGGGAAGATGAGGATTATTGAGGGGAATTTTTTGCGCCCAATCCCTTTTGTAAGGCACGCTAATCCCGTTAGCGTCTGCTTGCTCTCTGATTTTTTCGTGGTCCGTCTTAAATCCTGTGAATGGTTCCAGGATTGATAGGAGTGCATAGAGATAGCCGTATGCTTTCGGGTCGTTAATAAATGTGTCTTTCGCGCCTAGTAGGTGATCTATTTGCGCGCTCAACTCGTACAATACGCGTTGGATAATGTCTATTGCTGTTTGCCTGTCGTATTGGAACAGGTCAGGCGTGAGGGTTGTCATATTGTCACGGATTTCTTGCTCTGTCTGTAGCCGTTTCCGTGTCCCTGGCTGAGTGTTTAGCATGTGATCACTCGTTTCGATTCGAGGAATGCCTCCACGTCGGCTGTTTTGATCCGGTATGTGCCGCCGATCTTGTAGGCGGGTAGTTCGCCATTCCATATCAGCGTGTAGGTGCGCTGTGTTGGAACGCCAAGCATGTGGGAAACCTGACGGATAGATAGCATTGAGTCTTGTTCAAGGTTTTTGGTAGAAACATTGTTTTTCATTTTTGTTTTTGCTCCTTTTAACCGGGAAAATGGGGGAGTGTTTTTGTCCTATGCAGGGGTGATTTAGTTTCTAGGGGTGTCCCGTGCGGGGCGTGGCAGGCGATCCGTGCGGATTATGAAAACATGCCTACCTATCTGGTTTCATGTTAAATAACATGTTTTGTTATCGTCTAGTAGGACATGCCGCGTATTTATGGCGTGTCGCCCACACCAACCCCTACATGTAGGGATGTAGAGCAGAATAACCGTAAACCCCACACCCCTACATGCTGGACGTAAGACCAGGGCTAGGCGGGTTGGACGCTCTCGCCTGTGGATAACCCTACTGCTGGTGTGCTGTGGGCGGTCCAGGGGCGGGGGATAACCTCGTGAGCCTCCCACACATACGGACGGCGCACCGTCATCGGGTCAGCCTCCCCCGCCTCCCACGCATACGTGTTCGCCTCCACCGCATAAAACATGTACGCCTGGAGAACCTGCATAAGATCCGACGCATAGGCAGCGTTATGCGGGGAAAAATCCAGCGAATATTTACTAGTAATCTGCGCTGTGTCCCAGCCATGACGGCTGTGGACCATAGAGAGCGTAATAACATTCGAGCGGTCCCTAAGCATGTACGAGCATTCATGCACATACATCCCATCAGCGTCATCGCCAGGAGTGTAAGACTGTTGCGAATGGTCTGCTTTGCACCACATAGGGCACGCTATCGGTTCACCATTACGCCCGTAAGAAGTCTTGAAACGCATAGATAATATCTTTCTGGTCTGGCTAAATTCGCATTATTTTCGAGTAATGCAAACAAGCATTTGAATATAGTTCGGGTCGTCGAAAACCTTGGACCAGAAAATACAAGGCGGCACGTATTTACGCCTATAGGCGCTGTTGTATTCCGTACCCAACCCGATACAAAACACGTGTATTAAATTCTGGCTCAGAGTCTTTTCGAGGACTTGCTATAAGAATAACATAAGAAACGATAAAACTAACTATATTTCGATAAACCGTTGCGAATGGTCTGCTTTGCACCACAACGGGCACGCGATAGGTTCATTGTTACGCCCGTAACTCGTTTTGAAACGCATAAAAATAGCTCCTTGTTCACTCAATTCATTCGCACTATTTCCTAGGTAATGCGAACGAGATATTAAATATGGGTCGGGCTGCTAGAAAACCTTGGAACAAGAAGAAACAAGGCGATACGTATTCCCGTCTAGCGGTCTTGTATTCCGTATCCAACCCGATACAAAACATGTGTATTAAATTCTTGTTCCAAAGCCTTTCTAGTGGCTCACACACATTCTAACACATTTTCATAAAGATCAATACATTTCGATAAACCGTTGCGAATGGTCCACCTTGCACCACAACGGGCACGCGATAGGTTCATTGTTACGCCCGTAACTCGTTTTGAAACGCATAATATAATCTCGCTTTCGTCTAAACCTTGCTAATGCCTTTGTGAGTGGCAAAAGCAGTTTTATGCATATTTCGGGCTGTCACAAACCTTGGACAAAAGCAAACAAGGCGATGCATATTCCCGTCTAGCGGTCTTGTATTCTGCATCCAACCCGATAAACATCAAGCAGCTTTCTATTAACTTTTGTCATTAGCTTTGTGAGAGCTTGCTATAACAATAGCATAAGAAAACGATAAAACTAACTACATTTCACTAAACCAGCTAGGGCGGTTCACCTGCACCAACAGCCAGCCTATCCAGCCCTATATAGGCATTGTGCAGGGCGTTTAGAGGGTTAATTTTATAACCAGCGAGACAAGGGACCCACCCGAAAACAGGCGCCGCCCATACAGTGCTAGGAGGGGCGAAAAACACAGGTCAATATTGCAATCACTCTTGCGCCTGCTAGGCGTGTCCCTCGTCTCGCTAGCCATACCTACCAGGGGATGACAACCCCAAGCCCTATTGTAGCATGAAACACGTCTTGCGAGGATGGTCCATAGGGGGTTCGCGAGCGCTCGCGGGTCTATGTTCCCACAGGGCGGGGAACACGGGGAACGCGAAACCCTGTAGCCCTTGGTTTCGTGTCTGTGGTCCACGGGCAAGCTCCAACCCCTACACAAACGCCCCTTATTCTAGGTCTTTAGTCCCGCTAGTCTTATACGGCACGCAAATGCCCCTCTAACGCGTTTAACCCCGCTCACGCTACCCCTTATCAGATCAACCCCCGAAACACGCTCAAACAGGCATATAGACGGCTTAGCGGCTAGTTATACCCCTGCCAATGGTCTAGCTGACCGATAGACGCCCGTGGCGCTCGCGGAACCGCCCCCATGTCGAGCCATAACACAGCCCCCGCTACGGCACACCCCCCCAGCCAAAGCGCCTAACCTCCTTTTGCCCGCTTCTGGCTTGCGGCACCCCTTGCCTGTTGGACCAGTCACCTCTAGCACCAAGCCCGCCACGCGGGTCTAGCCGGTACGGACCATCCAGCGGGCATGTGTCATGTCATCCAGATCTTCACTCATCTAGTTCATCTAGTTCATCTGATTATCTTGTTTATCTGGCTTGCGGGGGTGTCCCCCGTAGGTGTCCCCCCCCTTAATAAGGGGGGGGGACACTACTACGGCGCAGGGTGTCCCCCGCATTGGGGGACAGTGGGGACACTATCGACTTTTTGGCTTGCTGGAGCGGTTTAAGGTGTCCCCCGCCTGTTTGGTGTTATGGTGGTGTTTTGGGGGACAGGTGCCGGATACATTGGGGGACACCTATTCGCGGGCTTGGTGAGGGGTGTTTTTCGTTGGTATTGCAGGGTTTCGCGTTTCTCTAAAGCCTGCCGGCATCCGTTTTAACCGTTTTATATATGGGGACACCGTTTTGAGGTGTTTGCGGGGATATTCTCCACGCTGTTAGGTGGTTGAAAATCGGGATAAACACCCGCATAGGTCGCATAGCTGGATAAATAGGGTGGGGACACTACTTATCGGACTATTCGCACAAACTAAAACACGCGCAATAGGCAAACAGGGTTAAAACGGATTGGGGACGCTATTTCCGGCAAAACACGCACAAGCAGGGTTTCCTGCCCGTGACCTGCACAAACACACCCTACCCCCTAGCCTGCCAAGTGTCCCCCGTAGTGGGGGACGGTGGGGACACCCCTAACCGGCCTATCTGAGACTACTCTATGCCGGTCGGATTGTTCCCCATTGGACCACAGCAGGCACTACACGACCCGCCTCATCCGTATAGGCAGGGGACTGGTTCGCCTGTTCGTAATACTCCGCTAACAGCCGCCCGCTCTCCCTCAAATAATCCACCCCTGAATGTGTATAGTGGTTCGTCATCGCTCCCGATTGGTGCCCCAACATTTCCTGCACATCCCGCGGGTGGACCCCCGCCCGTAGCGCGATAGTTGCCGCCGTATGACGCAGATCATGCGGGGAAACATGACCAATACCCGCCACATATCCCGCCTGGTTCACCACCATTTGAAACACACTCGACCCCATATAGTCCCCATTCTTCCCAGGAAACAAAAGACCGTTCAGCCCGTTACGAGTCGCTAACCTAACCAGCCGCGCCGGCAGATCATTGACCCGAGGAATATAAACCCGCCGAATAGATGTCTCTGTTTTCGGGGTGGTCACTATAGCATTACGCCCACCCTTATAGACCGACTTGTCTACGTTTAACCATACTTCACCGCTCAAAATCAGCACGTCCCTACCGAGTAGGGCGCGAACCTCTCCAGAGCGTAAACCCACCGTGCCGGTCAGCTCGACCATCAACCTGTAATATTCCGGCGTGTAGGCGGTGAGGGCGTGGAACTCGTCGCGGGTAAGCGCTCGCGGGTTACGCCGCCGGCGTCCTTCCATCCGACGAGGAACATTCAACAGGCGCTTATGCGGGAATGGGTTGCGGTCGATTAGCCCTTCTTCTACGGCGCTTGCTAGGAGGGTTCGCATGGTGCTGCGGGTGTTTTTCACGTTTGATGTTAAACTGTTCGCCCATACGATAAGGGCGCTGGTCGTGATCTTTTTTAACGGTGTTTCGCCCCATTGGGGGAGGATGTGGATGCGTAGGATGTCGTTTTTCGTGTCTGCTGTTTGTTGTGTGCCGCTCGATAAGGTGACCCAGCGGGGTGCGTAGGCGGCGAGCGTGTAGGTGTTGCGGGCGTGTTCTTGGGCTTTTTGTTTGTCGAGCTGTTTTTGTTGTTCGGGTGGGATCCAGGTGCCGGATTCTATTTGGGCGCGTATTTTTGCTAGCCATAGGCGGGCGGCTGTTTTGGTGGTGAATGTGATGGGGGCGGAGATTCTTTTGCGTCCTGGCTGGTCTGGTCGGACGTATCGGGCGCGGTAGCGTCCAGAGGATAGGATGGATATCTCCCCGTAGGTGCTTTTGCTCATCGTTAGCTCCTTAAATGTGGGTTGTTTGTCTGCTGGCTGGTGGGTGTTATGGCTGGTGGCGGCTAATATTGGTGATTGTTTATTTTTTAACTGTCTGCTTTAGGGTGTTTAGGGCTGTTTTATTCCTGTTTGGCGGGTTTGTTTATGGGGAGATATGCGGCATGTCTGTTTTGTTCGTGGGGATTGGGTGGGGACGGATCACCCTATAACCCGATATAAACACGTACAAACCGATAAACAAAACAGGGAACCCTACCGCGGTTCGCGAGCGCCAACAACGAGCATTAAACGGCTCTAACACGCGGAAAACCCTGCCAGCAAGCCGATCAATAGCAGGGCGTTTTATAAAGGATGATAATAGCTACCAATTAGGACACCAATTCCCCCAGTTTCAGTGCGGATTGATCCTGCCACGCAGTAATCATCTCGTTAAACTCACGGATCGTCATCGCCCGTCGAGCCCGCACCGCCTCCTCGTCAGAAAACTCCATAATAAT
>NZ_JBKIWR010000033.1:0-5190 GCF_046599595.1 Trueperella sp. LYQ143
TGTGTGTTTTTGGGTGTGTGTTAGGCGCGGAGAGAAGTGTTTTTTCTCTTCGCGCCTATGTGTTGTTATGTGGTTGTGTGACGGCGGTGTCCTACTCTCCCACACCCTCGCGGGTGCAGTACCATCGGCGCTGGTAGGCTTAGCTTCCGGGTTCGGAATGGGGCCGGGCGTTTCCCTACCGCTATAGCCACCGTCAAAACTTTGGGGTTCCTTTTCGTGGTGGTGGCCCATAATCGTATAGTAGATGCGAGTTTGTTGTGTCAACACCAGGGTGTTGACATGTTGTTGTTGTAAGTTATCGGCCGATTAGTACCAGTCAGCTGAACATGTTACCATGCTTACACATCTGGCCTATCACCCCATGTTCTTTAGGGGGCCTCTCACTCCTTAAGAGAGCAGTGAAACGTTATCTTGAAGCAGGCTTCCCACTTAGATGCTTTCAGCGGTTATCCCTTCCGAACGTAGCCAACCAGCCATGCACCTGGCGGTACAACTGGCACACCAGAGGTTCGTCCGTCCCGGTCCTCTCGTACTAGGGACAGCCCTTCTCACGTTTCGAACGCGCGCAGCGGATAGGGACCGAACTGTCTCACGACGTTCTGAACCCAGCTCGCGTACCGCTTTAATGGGCGAACAGCCCAACCCTTGGGACCTACTCCAGCCCCAGGATGCGACGAGCCGACATCGAGGTGCCAAACCATGCCGTCGATATGAACTCTTGGGCAGGATCAGCCTGTTATCCCCGGGGTACCTTTTATCCGTTGAGCGACGGCGCTTCCACAAGCCACCGCCGGATCACTAGTTCCTACTTTCGTACCTGCTCGACTTGTCAGTCTCACAGTCAAGCTCCCTTATACACTTACACTCAACACCTGATTGCCAACCAGGCTGAGGGAACCTTTGAGCGCCTCCGTTACCTTTTAGGAGGCAACCGCCCCAGTTAAACTACCCACCAGGCACTGTCCCTGAACCAGATCATGGTCCAAGGTTAGACATCCAGCACGATCAGAGTGGTATTTCAACAATGACTCCACCCCCACTAGCGTGAAGGCTTCACAGTCTCCCACCTATCCTACACAAACCGTACCAAACACCAATACCAAGCTATAGTAAAGGTCCCGGGGTCTTTCCGTCCTGCTGCGCGTAACGAGCATCTTTACTCGTAATGCAATTTCACCGAGTTCGCGGTTGAGACAGTGGAGAAGTCGTTACGCCATTCGTGCAGGTCGGAACTTACCCGACAAGGAATTTCGCTACCTTAGGATGGTTATAGTTACCACCGCCGTTTACTGGGGCTTAAATTCTTAGCTTCACCCCCACAAGGAGGGCTGACCAATCCTCTTAACCTTCCAGCACCGGGCAGGCGTCAGTCCGTATACATCCACTTACGTGTTCGCACGGACCTGTGTTTTTGATAAACAGTCGCTTCTCCCTGGTTTCTGCGGCCATCACCCCTAGCACGCAAGGTGCTTCAAGGATCAGGCCCCCCTTCTCCCGAAGTTACGGGGGCATTTTGCCGAGTTCCTTAACCACGATTCACTCGAACGCCTTAGTATACTCTACTTGACCACCTGTGTCGGTTTAGGGTACGGGCGGCTAAAACCTAACGTCGAGGCTTTTCTTGGCACCACAGGATCACTCTACTTCCCCAACAAAATGGGTCATCATCCAGCCTCACTCACACGCTTCCCGGATTTACCTAGGAAACAAGCTGCGCTGTTAAACGTGGCAAGCCATTAGCCACGCGGAAGCTACCACTGTGCGTCACCCCTGTTAACACGCTTGCCTACAACAAGATCAGGTCCCACGCCGAACACAACCCACAACCCCGAAAGGAAGTAGACGTGCCGGGATGGTTAGTATCCCTCGCTTCAACATGGACGGTTTTTCGCCGGTACCAGAATAACAACTGGTTGCCCATCGACTACGCCTGTCGGCCTCGCCTTAGGACCCGACTAACCCAGGGCGGAACAACCTGGCCCTGGAACCCTTGGTCAAACGGCGGACGGGATTCTCACCCGTCATTCGCTACTCATGCCTGCATTCTCACTCGCGTCCAGTCCACCACCCATCACCAGGCAGCTTCATCCCAAACACGACGCTCCCCTACCCAACAGTAAAAACTATTGCCACGGTTTCGGCGGTGTACTTAGCCCCGCTACATTGTCGGCGCGGAATCACTTGACCAGTGAGCTATTACGCACTCTTTCAAGGATGGCTGCTTCTAAGCCAACCTCCTGGTTGTCACAGCAACTCCACATCCTTTCCCACTTAGCACACCCTTAGGGGCCTTAACCGATGATCTGGGCTGTTTCCCTCTCGACTACGAAGCTTATCCCCCGCAGTCTCACTGCCACGCTCAACTTAACCGGCATTCGGAGTTTGGCTGATCTCAGTACCCGGATAAGGGCCATCAACCATCCAGTCGCTCTACCACCAGCAAGCACACGCAACGCTGCACCTAAATGCATTTCGGGGAGAACCAGCTATCACGAAGTTTGATTGGCCTTTCACCCCTACCCACAGGTCATCCCCTCCATTTTCAACTGAAGTGGGTTCGGGCCTCCACACGCTCTTACACGTGCTTCACCCTGCCCATGGGTAGATCACCTCGCTTCGGGTCTAGAACATGCAACTCAAACGCCCTATTCAGACTCGCTTTCACTACGACTACCCCACACGGGTTAATCTCGCTACACATCCTAACTCGCAGGCTCATTCTTCAAAAGGCACGCCATCACCCCCACCAAGAAGGCTCTGACGGATTGTAAGCGTCCGGTTTCAGGTACTATTTCACTCCCCTCCCGGGGTACTTTTCACCATTCCCTCACGGTACTAATACACTATCGGTCACACGAAGTATTTAGGCTTACCCAGTGGTCTGGGCAGATTCACACGAGATTTCACGAGCCCCGTGCTACTCGGGATAACCACTATGAAGACTGCCGCATTTCACCTACGGGACTATCACCCTCTACGGTCCAGCTTCCCAACTGATTCACCTATACAACAGTTTTATCACTCCACGGCCACACATCGGCATGACCACACAGCATCCCACAACCCCGGATATGCAACGCCCGACGACTATCACACACACCCGGTTTAGCCTCATCCGCTTTCGCTCGCCACTACTCACAGAATATCTTTTCCTGCGGGTACTAAGATGTTTCACTTCCCCGCGTCACCCCCACCACCCTATACATTCAGATGGCAGTAACTAGAAACAACTCTAGCCAGGTTCCCCCATTCGGAAACCCTCGGATCACAGCTCGTATGCCAACTCCCCGAGGAATATCGCAGGCTACAACGTCCTTCATCGGCTTCGTGTACCAAGGCATCCACCGAACGCCCTTAAACACTTACAAAAACCAAAGATGCTCGCATCCACTATACAATTATCAACCACCACACAGACACCACAACCACCCCACGCAAACCACGCAGAACAATCGCAGACCCAGGTGTTACCCCACACCCCAACAGCATGCCAGTTTCTTACGCTCCACAAACACCCCAAACAAACAGCACGCACCACAACAGCACGCACCACAACAGGGGCTCCTTAGAAAGGAGGTGATCCAGCCGCACCTTCCGGTACGGCTACCTTGTTACGACTTCGTCCCAATCGCTAGTCCCACCTTCGACCGCTCCCGCCCAAAAAGGGTTAGGCCACGGGCTTCGGGTGTTGCCAACTTTCGTGACGTGACGGGCGGTGTGTACAAGGCCCGAGAACGTATTCACCGCAGCGTTGCTGATCTGCGATTACTAGCGACTCCGACTTCATAGGGTCGAGTTGCAGACCCCAATCCGAACTGAGACCAGCTTTAAGGGATTCGCTCCGCCTTACAACATCGCAACCCTCTGTACTGGCCATTGTAGCATGCGTGAAGCCCAAGACATAAGGGGCATGATGATTTGACGTCATCCCCACCTTCCTCCGAGTTAACCCCGGCAGTCTCTCGTGAGTCCCCACCCGAAGTGCTGGCAACACGAGACAAGGGTTGCGCTCGTTGCGGGACTTAACCCAACATCTCACGACACGAGCTGACGACAACCATGCACCACCTGTACACCAGCCCGAAGGCCACCACATCTCTGCAGTGTTCCAGTGTATGTCAAGCCTTGGTAAGGTTCTTCGCGTTGCCTCGAATTAATCCGCATGCTCCGCCGCTTGTGCGGGCCCCCGTCAATTCCTTTGAGTTTTAGCCTTGCGACCGTACTCCCCAGGCGGGGCACTTAATGCGTTAGCTGCGGCGCAGAACCCGTGGAAAAGGCCCCACACCTAGTGCCCAACGTTTACGGCGTGGACTACCAGGGTATCTAATCCTGTTCGCTACCCACGCTTTCGCTCCTCAGCGTCAGTAATGGCCCAGTAACCTGCCTTCGCCATCGGTGTTCCTCCTGATATCTGCGCATTTCACCGCTACACCAGGAATTCCAGTTACCCCTACCACACTCTAGTCTGCCCGTACCCACTGCAACCCCGGAGTTAAGCCCCGGTCTTTCACAGCAGGCGCAACAAACCGCCTACGAGCTCTTTACGCCCAATAATTCCGGACAACGCTCGCGCCCTACGTATTACCGCGGCTGCTGGCACGTAGTTAGCCGGCGCTTCTTCTGCACATACCGTCACTTACGCTTCTTCTGTGCTGAAAGGAGTTTACAACCCGAAAGCCTTCATCCCCCACGCGGCGTCGCTGCATCAGACTTGCGTCCATTGTGCAATATTCCCCACTGCTGCCTCCCGTAGGAGTCTGGGCCGTATCTCAGTCCCAATGTGGCCGGTCACCCTCTCAGGCCGGCTACCCGTCGAAGCCTTGGTAGGCCATCACCCCACCAACAAGCTGATAGGCCGTGAGCCCATCCCTAACCGAAAAAACTTTCCAACCCCCGCCATGCGACAGAAGCAGAATATCCAGTATTACACCCAGTTTCCCAGGCCTATCCCAAAGTCAAGGGCAGGTTACTCACGTATTACTCACCCGTTCGCCACGCTATACACCCCCCGAAAGAGGCTTTAACCGTTCGACTTGCATGTGTTAAGCACGCCGCCAGCGTTCGTCCTGAGCCAGGATCAAACTCTCCACAAAAAACCAGAGAGCAAACCAGCTCAAAAAACCAGAAACATCTGGCACAAAAACCCAGCCAGCACCAAACAAAACATCCAGCACCAACCAGAAAACAAAA
>NZ_JBKIWR010000034.1:0-3725 GCF_046599595.1 Trueperella sp. LYQ143
GCCTGTGCCGTTGGCTGGTTCGTTGAAGACGACGGTTGATGTTGGTGGTAAGCGTGCGTCGGTGGATGCTCCGGTTGAGGTGGATGCGTCGGCTGCGGTGGATGTTGTGGATCATGTTGATTTTGCGGGTCTTGCTGCGGGTAAGGAGTATACGTTTGCGGGTCGTTTGATGGAGTTGGGTGCTTCGTCGGATGGTTCGGATGCGAAGGTTGTGGCTTCGGCGTCGGTGAAGAAGGTTGTTGATGGTGCTGATGGCACTGTTGATGTGGTTTTTGCTGGGGTGAAGTTGGAGCCGGGTAAGACGTATGTGGTCTTTGAGTCGGCGAGCTCGACGGAGAATCTTGTTGGTTCTGGGGATGGGGCTGGTCCGCATGTGGTCAAGCATGAGGATGCCTCGGATAAGTCTCAGACGGTGAAGGTTAAGCCCGAGGCGCCTGTGCCGTTGGCTGGTTCGTTGAAGACGACGGTTGATGTTGGTGGTAAGCGTGCGTCGGTGGATGCTCCGGTTGAGGTGGATGCGTCGGCTGCGGTGGATGTTGTGGATCATGTTGATTTTGCGGGTCTTGCTGCGGGTAAGGAGTATACGTTTGCGGGTCGTTTGATGGAGTTGGGTGCTTCGTCGGATGGTTCGGATGCGAAGGTTGTGGCTTCGGCGTCGGTGAAGAAGGTTGTTGATGGTGCTGATGGCACTGTTGATGTGGTTTTTGCTGGGGTGAAGTTGGAGCCGGGTAAGACGTATGTGGTCTTTGAGTCGGCGAGCTCGACGGAGAATCTTGTTGGTTCTGGGGATGGGGCTGGTCCGCATGTGGTCAAGCATGAGGATGCCTCGGATAAGTCTCAGACGGTGAAGGTTAAGCCCGAGGCGCCTGTGCCGCCTGCTCCGAATATTCCGGAAAAGCCAGGCAATCCGTCGCCTGATAAGCCCAGCAAGCCAGGTAATCCTGCGCCAAACACTCCGGAGAAACCGGGCAATCCGTCCCCCAATACTCCGCAGAAGCCAGGAACGCCTGAGGATGGCGAAGTGCTTGCTCATAGCGGCGCCGAAGTTATGGGAATGGGCCTTGCGGCGGTTCTCTTATCGGCTCTCGGAGGAGTATTCCTTGCTATTCGGGCTGCTCGTCGCCAGTACGCGCAGTAATTTACCTGCGAAACTCTAGGGCCTTGTTGAGGTTCTAGTGGTGAGGTAAAACCACCGAGGGGTGGGAGTGCATGTTTCTCACATGCTCTCCTGCCCCTCATGTGTTATCTGAGCTCCACAAGGCGATGTGGTATCGCACAATGTGTGCTGTAATTGCACGATTACCAGGTATTGAAAAATACTAGGAAATAATACGGAGAAGGATAGCGAAGTGGCAGCAAAAGAATAAATAAAACCTAAAAAGAACGCCTATTTTTTTACTCTAGCTACCTGGTGTTGTAGTACCTGCGGTTTTGCGTGCGGTGTAACGGTCTGTGTCCTGTGATTTCCCGGTATGAGTATATCTATGCTTTTCATGCGCTCCTGTCTTGTTGTTTCCGCGCTCGCAGAAGGTAATTATTCTCATTAGGAGTTAAGCGAACTATTTTATCTGACGCGAGTGTCAAATCCCGTCGCCAAGGTAATGAATTATCGACTATGCTGCTGACGGGTAAAACGGAAAAATAGTGTATGGTAGCACGGTTTGTGTAATGCTGTGCCTGCGTAAGTGAAACATATAAAGAGTTAACGTTCTTACCAGCATAAAAAAGATGCGATTTGTTTGGTTCAAATCTTATTTTACCCATGTGGTATAGCGCATAATTTTCTTGCGAAAATAAGTAAAAGTGCTGGTAGGAGCAGGTATTTCCACCTTGTGCGTATTACCATTTGAAAAGCAGTAGACACTAACAGTTGAAGCTGTAACAATGACGAGTGCAGAGGATACTTCTATCCAATGGAGGTAATAAGTGATTAGACGTTCCGCAAGGAAGTACGTTGCTGGTGTAGCAGCAGCGGCCGTGGCATTGTCCACGGGGCACTTCCTGCTACCAGGGGGGGCTGCGCCTGCGCAGGCTGCCGATCCTGGTAGTACTGTAAAAATTGGTGATGTGACCTATAAGCAGGGTCACGATTTCGGTACGCGCACTCACTATGGAGCTAGCTCCAATAGTGAAACTGCTCTAGCCGAAAAGAAATATGACTACATTAAGAACGGCGCTCAGATTATTCAGAAGAGTGAGCCTGATGACAAAGGCATGATCGAATGGGAAGCCGTTTTTAATCAAGGTCCGCTAGAGCCTGGCACAACAAATACCACGTATTGGGCCACTTCAGATCCTTGGTTCAGCATTATTGTTTCCAAGGGTTTGAAGCTTGATCCGGAGAATATCGGTATCACTGTTAACTGGAAGGAAGCCAAGGTAGAAAATCCGGCGGTTGTCGGCACAAGTACCGCCGTGGTTTCACTGGCAGGTAAACAGGGCGTAGATACTAAGGAAGAGTTGCGCCCATTGCTTCACCACACCACCGATGGCGATACGCAGTATCTGCGTAACGGCTTCTACCTAGTAGAGCAGCAAGATACGGATAATGATATTCATTCAGTTCGTATCATTAACACCTTCGGTAAGCAGTTTAGCTCCCTGGGTGCCTTTATCCGCCAGTCTTCGGAAATCCAGGCTTCTCCGTCTAACGAAGGTTCACAGCCGCGTCAGGGCGATATCTCTTTCTGGGATCGTTATGGCGATTCTTTCGGCCCTGAAGGCAAGTTCGGTGTGACTCACTACTGGGGTGAAGGTCACGTTGGTAGTGACTCCAACGGTGCTTCCGCCACGTTCTCGGTGAACTACAAGAACGGTGGCGAAACCGCTAAGCAGAACGCCGAAGTTCACATGGTGTTCCGCACTGTTCCTGATCCGGCCTACACCGGCGTACATGCAGAACCCTCTGTTGCAGCCGTGTACAAGTCCTTCGATCACAACGATAACTTCATCCGCGCTGACGTTCAGTACTTCGAGCCTATCGTCGTTCCGGCGAACGAAGAGTGGAAGAAGAAGCTGGGCACGGATGAGTACAAGGATCAGTACGTAAAGGTCACCCTTAACTCTGGCGACGGTTCCTTCAAGGAGACTGGCAATAAGACCGCCAAGACCAAGGAATACTACGTCAAGAAGGGCACCACAGGAGACGAATTCAAGGATCGTGTTCCTGCAAACGACCAGATCGTTCCTCCATCGGGTAAGAAGGTAGACAAGTGGGATCCGGCATTGCCGACTGGTGCTACGAAGATCGAAAGCGAAGGCACGTACACTGTGCTGTACACCGATGATGTCGCACCGACCACCGATCCGGTGATTGTTGTTGATGATCCGTCCAAGCCAACTCCTGAAGGTTACGTCCGTTTGACCTTCGATGCGAAGGAAGGCAAGTTCGGCGATGGTGCTGACGGTCAGCCTGTTACCAAGAAGTACCTGGATGTCAAGAAGGAACTGACGGGTAAGGAGCTGAAGGATTCTGGCAAGCTGCCGGCTAACCCGACAGCGGATGGCAAGACCTTCAAGGCTTGGGATCCGGCTCTGCCTGGCGATGGTGACAAGATCACTGCCGAGGGCACCTACGGTGCAACCTACGAAGTTACCGAGAAGGATGCGGAGAAGTACACGCCTGAGGTCGAGAATAAGTCGATCAAGAAGGGTGATCCGGTTCCGGCTGCTGGTGACATGATTAAGAACAAGGCTGATTTGCCGTCGGGTACGTCTTTTGAGTA
>NZ_JBKIWR010000035.1:0-1245 GCF_046599595.1 Trueperella sp. LYQ143
ACAAATTGTGTTGCTTTTGTCGGGATTTTTTGGCGTTATTGCGGGGGAAACTGGGTGTTGTAGTTGGTGTGTTTTAGGGGTTTGGCACTCTGTTATGAATGACGAGTGTTAAGTGCCCGGGGTGCGGGCGTGTGATGAGTAGGCATGGTAAGACTTCAGCGGGTTCGCAGCGTTGGTGGTGTCGGTCGTGTGGTATGACCCGGGTTCACCATATTGACGCCACAGCGAAGCATCTATGTGAGTTTCTTGGCTGGCTTTTGAGTAATAAAAGACAGGTAGATATGCCAGGTCAGGGCAGATCTTTTCGGCGTAGGTGTGCTCCGTTATGGAAGCTTTGGCCCTTCGCGCCAGTGGTGGATGAGGTTCATGAGGTGGTGTTTGTTGATGGTATTCACCTGGGTCGTAAGGCTGTCGTGTTGATCGCTCAAAGTCGCACTCACGTGTTGGGATGGTATGTCGCTAGGCGGGAAAACTCCAGAGCCTGGGCGGCTTTGCTAGAACGGATCCCAGCCCCAGACCTGGTTATTAGTGACGGGGCGGGAGGGTTTGAAAAAGCCCGTAGACAAGTATGGCCTACTACCAAGGTTCAACGCTGCACGTTTCACGTCTTCGCCATGATAAAACGCGCAACAACCACGCGCCCGAAACTCCCAGCCTCCCAGCAACTCTACCGCCTGGGCTTAAAGCTACTACGAGTGAAAACGAGTGAGGAAGCACGTGAGTGGCTATGCGAATACAACCAGTGGCATACGGATTGGGAAGAATTCTTAGACGAGAAAACCCCAACTCCTAATGGCGGATGGGTCTATACCCATCAAAGGCTTGTTAGAGCCCGTAACAGTCTTAACCAGCTCATACGCCGTGACCTGCTTTTCACTTTCGTTGACCCCTGCTGGCAAGAGCCTATGCCAGCAACCAATAACCGTATCGAAGGCGCAACAAACGCGCCACTACGCCAAGTATTGCGCAATCACCGAGGCATGAACCTGACACGCAGGATTAAAGCTATCTTCTGGTGGTGCTACATGCATACCGAAAACCCGCTACCAGCCAGCCAAATACTGAAAATCATGCCCACCGACAAAGACATAGAAAATGCCTGGCAACAAGCCGCGCAACACCAACAAGCCAACACCACCATACCCACCTGGGGCGACGCAATCTGCTGGAACGAACTCCACCACACCACCCCATACCACAACACCTGGGACTAACCCACAAGCAACACATTTTGTCCTATAACCC
>NZ_JBKIWR010000036.1:0-773 GCF_046599595.1 Trueperella sp. LYQ143
AGAAGGATGCGGAGAAGTACACGCCTGAGGTCGAGAATAAGTCGATCAAGAAGGGTGATCCGGTTCCGGCTGCTGGTGACATGATTAAGAACAAGGCTGATTTGCCGTCGGGTACGTCTTTTGAGTATGTGGATGCTGATGGTAATCCGGTTACTCCGAAGAGTGATACGCCTGGTGATCAGGATGTGACGATCAAGGTGACCTATCCGGATAAGTCTACGGAGACGGTGACGGGTAAGATCACGGTGACTGATCCGGATGCTGGTAAGAAGGATGCGGAGAAGTACACGCCTGAGGTCGAGAATAAGTCGATCAAGAAGGGTGATCCGGTTCCGGCTGCTGGTGACATGATTAAGAACAAGGCTGATTTGCCGTCGGGTACGTCTTTTGAGTATGTGGATGCTGATGGTAATCCGGTTACTCCGAAGAGTGATACGCCTGGTGATCAGGATGTGACGATCAAGGTGACCTATCCGGATAAGTCTACGGAGACGGTGACGGGTAAGATCACGGTCACTGATGCTGCTCCGACTAAGCCGGTTGTTGATCCGATCAAGGCTGGCGATGACAAGGTTAAGGTTGGCGAGCCACTGGTTGGCGATACCGTTGTGGTGACCTTGCCTGATGGTTCTGAGGTTGTTGTTACGAAGGATCCGACCACTGGTAAGTGGACCACGGGTACCGGCACGGAAGTTCCGGTCAAGGATGGCAAGTTGGAGATTCCGGTTGATCCGGCCAAGACCACTGAAGGTGGCGAGGTTACTGTCGTGACC